>JAEFBC010000057.1 GCA_016292155.1 Saccharofermentans sp.
ACGCGTGCGAAAGGTATTCTACTATCTTGTTTTGTGATTTGCAAGCACTTTTTTACAATTTTGCCTGTATTTTTATGTGTTTTTCAGCTCATCGGGCTGAAATACATATTTACTGTTGCAAAATCTGCATACTGTCTCTATTGGCTTGCCGTCTTTTGTGATCTCTTCAAGATCATTTTTGCCAAGTGCCGCAAGGCCTGAAAGCATTCTTTCCCTGCTGCAGTTGCACTTGAATTCAACTTCCTGGCCATCGAGATACTTGAGGTCAGGATCTCCCATGAACAGGTCGATTATCTGTGCGGGACTAAATCCTTCTTTAAGAAGGAATGATATCTCGGGGAATCCGGAAGCCCTCTTCTCAAGATAAGAGATCTCTTCCTCACCTGCACCGGGGAGAAGCTGGACCATAAGTCCGCCCGCTTCAGATACCTCGCCGCCTTCTATAAGGACGCCCAGAGATACAACAGATCTGGTCTGTTCTGATTTTGCGAGATAATAAGCGAAGTCTTCGGCGATCTCACCGGACATGAGCTCGGAAACGCCGACATAAGGCTCTTTTAATCCGATATCCCTGATAACCGTAAGGCTGCCCTTGCCCACTGCTGCGCCGACATTGATCTTGCCGGGCTGGTGATATTCTGTCGGAATGACAGGTTCCATGGGATAAGCCCTTACCTTGAAGCCGAAATCAGTAACGCATGTCATGCCTTCGAGCGGACCGTCGCCTCTTATGATCGTGGTCTGGGTATCGCCCGCATTCTTCATTGATTCGGAAATAAGAAGAGATCCTGTCATGAATCTTCCGAGAGCGGCAGTTGCGGCCGGCGTCATCTGGTGCATGACCCTGGCAGTCTCGCATACTTTCTTTGTGCTTACGCAAAGACACTTAACAAGACCATTTAAGCCCTCGGCTCTTACAATATGGTCTTTCTTCAAATCTTCGGGCGCACCCGGAACGTAATATACGTTGTCTGCCATTTCGATCTTCCTATATATATAAATTATTTACCGAACACAAAGAATATGCGTTCATCTGTATTTTTTGGTTCTTCCCTGTTAAGTTCGCCGAATGTGGCATACTTTTTAAGTCCGGCCTTTGCAGCCATGTCCTCTATCTCATCAGGAGAATAGAATCTGGCGGTAAGTTCGCCGTCGTATCTCTCGTAAAGATCGTCTTCGCAAAGCTCGAAAAGTGTGAGCTCGGCGTGATTGATCTTATTCTCCTTATCGTAATGATTTACCCAGAGGAGAGTAAAGTCATCGTAGTCTTCATAGAAAACATTGTCTCCTAAAGACTTTTCGAAATGATGCTTCGTAGTCGTATCAAGAATAAATACGCCGCCTTCTTCAAGGCTGTCTGATACCATGGTGAACATTTTCGCAAGAGCCGAGCTGTCAGTGATGTGGCCGACCGTATCCATTGTCGAGATAAAGCAGCCGCAAGAAGGCCCCTCATATTCAGTGATGTCGGCGCATATCCAGGAGACTGTTCCCGTCTCATCTCCGGAAGATGCTATCGAGAGCATATCGGGAGATAAGTCCACACCCGTAACATTGAGTTCCTTGGAAGCAAGATAGTTGGTAACTACGCCCGTTCCGCATCCGAGGTCAGTGACTGAAGGAGACTTAATCTTGCAGTAATCTCTGATCAGGCCGTGAATATAAGGCCCCCAGGCAGAAGTATCCCCGTTTATCTGGAGATCGTCATAGTGTCCTGCAAGTATGTCGTAAAAGCTGTCATCCATGGATGATCAAGGCAGATAGTTAAGAGGGTTTGTAGTGCCGCCGTTTATACGGACTTCGAAGTGGAGGTGGGCACCTGTGGATGTGCCTGTGCTTCCGACTTCACCGATAGCCTTGCCGCGGGAAACCTTCTGGCCGTTCTTAACATAGATATCTCTTGCGTGTCCGTAGAGAGTTGAATATCCGTTGCCGTGGTCGATGATGCAGTAGTTGCCGTAACCTGAACCACCCTTGTTCTTACCCTCAACAGGCTCAGTAACATAGATGACTGTACCGGATGCTGCTGCCATGATCGTATCGCCGTAGCCTGCACCGATATCCACGCCGGAGTGGAACTTCCTGGTCTTATAGACAGGATGGATTCTGTATCCATAGTAAGAAGTGATGGATGTGGAGTATGTGGGCCAGCGCCATGTTATGCCGTCCACAGTCTTTGTACCCCTGCTGTTGTAAGTGGTTGAACCGGCTCCGCCGCCGCCTGTTGCAGCATGCTCTTTGTTGTACTGAGTCTGAAGGCTCTTGATCTTGTCTTCAAGCTTCTTCGCTTCTGCTTCAAGCTCGTCTTCCTTCTTTTCCCAGGTGTCGATGCTGGATTCAACGTTATTTAATGTGTCCTCAGTCTGGCCGATGAGCTTTTTAAGTTCGTCTAACTGCTTCTGCTTCTCATCAGCTATTGCCTGCATATCGTCAGCGTGCTGAAGCTTGATGTCTGCCTGAAGCTGGGCATCGTCCAGTGCTACCTGGAGCACGTCGACAGCCTGCGCGTCAGAATCGGCAATGAGGGAGATTACTTCAAGATTTGTAAAGAAACCTGCAATGCTGTTGGATTCCAGAAGGACTTCCAGAGTGGACTTGTTCTGGTATTCGAACATTATCGTGATTCTGTCAGAGAAGAGCTTCTGCTGTTTCTCAAGATTCTCCTGAGCTGCAATGTACTCATCAAGAGCCTGTGCCTTCTCATCTAAAGCTGCCTGAAGCTGGGAATAGATAAGCTCATACTGTGCCTTCTGCTCGGCATTTGCCTGATTGAGCTTGGAGAGCTCTCCTGTGAGCTCCTTCTTCTGATCCTTAAGCTGGCTGATCTTGTCAGCAGCCTTTTTCGCATCAGCCTTGGCGTTATCTCTCTTCTTCTTGGCGTTATTAATATCTTCTTTTGAAACTTTATTAAAGATAATCGGAACACCGCTTACGGCTACAACACGCTCAGAAGTGAGCCATGAGCTAGATGCCGTGGCAATACCGCAGCAAAGCAATGCAACGAAGAACATTGCTATTTTCTTGATTATCCTGGTGCTCTTTTTTCCGCTTCTTTCAACAGTTTCCGTGTTTATCATAATATGCCTCACACTTTGATATACTGGCGAACCGAGATTCCGCTTCCCACAGCTCCGATTATCAATCCCATGATCACAAGGATAACCAGCTCATGCCACATAAGAGATCTTGTGGTGGCAAGAGCATAGAAGCTTGAAGGATCGATGGAGCTCATAGCCTTAACGTAGATTGAGTGATAAGCAATAATTGTTATCGCCCAGGATGTCAGCGCACTGAACAGACCTACGATCGCACCCTCAGTAATATATGGGAGTCTGATATAGTTGTTTGTCGCACCGACGAATTTCATGATCTCGATCTCGGATGCTCGGGAGTATACGGAGATACGGACCATGTTCGAAATGATGAACAATGCGATTATGAACAGGACAAAGAACGATACCGCAGTGGCGATATTTACGATCCTTGAAGCCCTCGTAAGGAAAGTCATTACGTTGCTTTCCTGTGAGACCTTGGAAACTCCTGTATATGTAGCTACTTCATTGCAGACTTCATTTGCCTTTGAAGGATCCTGAAGTCTTAAGTTGAATGTATAAGGCAGATACATGTTGTAGTCGAAATCATCAAGGATAGATGAAGATGAACCGAGATTCGACTTGAAGTTATTGTAGTTCTGCTCAGGCGAAGACATCGTGAACTCAATGATATCAGGGTTTGCCTGCAGGGCCTGGGCCACAAAGTTTCTCTCTTCCTCACTGCACTGGAGGTTCATGTAAACCTCGATAGGAGGTCTTTGTGAGAGCTTGGTCATGATCCTTCTCGCATTAACGGAGAAGATATAGAAAGCGCCCATGATGATGAGCATCAGCATGATGGTCGTGATAGAGGCTATTGTAACCAGCGGATGTCTGATAATTCCGCGGAAGCCTTCTTTAATTGAATTTATAAAAGCTCTTCCGCTCATTATTCATCATCCTCCGGGATCATATCAATATCGGTTCCGGGCATGAAATCTGTCCTTCTTACCTTTTTCTTCTTATCAAGTTTTTCCTTGCGCTTAGCTTCCTTCAGAGCAGCCTTCTCTTCCTTTTCCCTGCGCTTGAACGCACGTCTAACTTCCCTGGAATTGTCAGGTTCCTCATTGGGGTAATCGAAAGACTCATCCGGATCAAGATCAGGATCTAAAGCGGGCTTGCTCTCGAATGCCTGTCTGGGAATTGCAGGAGCAGCCTTCTCCTCGTCACCGAATGTAACCTTCGTTGTATCTTCAGGAATATTGATCTCAATAACTTCCGCTCTTACGGGAGCATCACCCTCATCAGGCTCAAGCTTTGCTTCAGGCTTAGCCTTTACTTCAGGCTCTTCGCTGACAGCGGGCTCAGCATTAACAACAGGCTCTTCCTTTATTTCAGGTTCAGCCTTTGCCTCCGGCTCAGCCTTGATAACTGGCTCTTCCCTAAATAACGGAACCGGTGCTGCTTGAGGAGCTTTTACTTCCTCTATAACATCTTCTGTGATGACTTCTTCAGGAAGATCCTCTGCATGAGTGATCTCCTTGTCGAGATCGAATTCAGGCTTGTAGGATTCTTCAATAGGAGCGTATTCTCTTGCGTTCTTCTCGCCGAACATTACGCCTGCCGGACGTACAGCTGCCTTAGTATCAGCATATTCGGCATCGTCATAATCGTCGCCGTATTCAGCGTCATCGCCGAATGAGACTGCGTGTGCAGGTATATCTCCGCCATAAAGGGAAGTTCTTGACATCTGGGGCTGATAGTTCTCGTGTTCCTGATCGCCCTTATATCCGCTGTCCTTCTCGTCTCTTGAGATGAGACCGTCTTCGATCTCGATAACTCTCTGCTTCATACGGTCAACCATTGCACTGTCGTGTGTGCAGATGATAACTGTTGTATGGCCGTTCCTGTTGATCTCAAGGAGCATTGCCATGATGGCTTCTGAAGTCTCAGGGTCCAAGTTACCCGTAGGCTCATCTGCTACGATAAGGCTCGGGTTGTTTACCATTGCGCGTGCAATAGCGACTCTCTGCTGCTCACCGCCTGAGAGTTCCTGGGGATAACAGTCTGCTTTTTCCTTAAGTCCTACAACGGATAAGCAGATCTGAACCGTATTCATGAGGCTTTGCTTGGGTACGCCGATGATCTCGCCTGCGAAGGCTACGTTCTCGGCTACTGTCTTTGTCTCGATAAGACGGAAGTCCTGATAGATCATTCCGATCTTACGGCGCAAGTGAGGTACGAGCGCACGGCTCATATGTGAAATATCGAAGTTATCGATAGTAACTTTGCCTGAAGTGGGTCTCTCCTCACAAGTGATGCACTTGAGAAGGGTCGACTTTCCTGATCCTGATTTGCCGATGATGAAGACGAACTCGCCGTCTTCGATAGTAAGGTTGATACCTTTTAAGGCTTCAACACCTGAAGCGTATGTTTTCTCTACATCAATAAAGTCTATCAATTTGGTTACCTGATCTTGTTGTCGTTGGTATCGTTAAGATAGTCAATGTAGGTTCTTACCATTGTGGCCATCTTAAAGAGTACCGCGTCGTCAAATTTTCTTAAGTCAAGGCCTGTCTTGGTCTTAACCTTTTCGAGCCTGTATACAAGCGTATTTCTGTGGACGAACAGTTCTCTTGAAGTCTCGGAACCGTTAAGGTCATTCGCAAAGAATGTGTCGATCGTGGTCCTTGTCTCCTCGTCTAACTGCTTGAATGCCTCGTTAGGGAAAACCTCTCTGATGAACATCTCGCAAAGAGGCTTGGGGAGCTGGTAGATAAGTCTGCCGAGACCTAACTTGTCATATCTGGAAAGGTCTGACTCACCGTCGAAGATCTTGCTTACCTTAAGCGCTGTCATAGCATCTGAATAGGATTTGCTGATGTCCATGAAGGAACCTACTACAGAACCTACGGCAACCTTAGCCTTGCAGCCTTCGGATGTGAGACATGCCAGAACAGACTGTGAAGTCTCTTCGATAAAGCTGTCCTTTGTCTCTTCGCTTACCTGGGATTCGAGTGCATCGATAATGACGATTGCTGTCGTGTCATCCATGGAGATGACTGTTGCGATATCTGAATCTGTGTAGAGATTCTGCAGTATCTCAAATGCTTCAGCGCTCTGCTCGGCTGCTGTTCTTACAACGAGAACGAGTCTCGGATTGTTGCAGTCGATCTTATATCCCCTGGCGATCATAGGAACTTCTGATCTGATCTCGTTATCGAGCAGAACGTTACGGATAAAGATTGCCTTCTCCGCATCTGTGCCCTTCTCTTTTACAAGAGTCTTCATCCACTCAGCGATGAGCTGGAGTGAGATCTTGGCATCAGGATCAGTACTCTCAATATAGAGAATGTACTTGAGCTGTTCGCCGATAAACACTTTCAGATATGTTCTGTCAGCTGTGGAAGCGAAAAGATTGTCGGAAGACACGACTGCTCTGAAGGAAGGATCTGTCTCTTCTTCACCTATCTCATTCGTTGCAGCTAAGATCTTACCGGCCGTGTCAATCACACCGCAGTTAGCGGAAATAATTGTTTTTACCTGACGCATGCATTTCTTTATCTCTTCCATGGCTTTCCACCTCTCCAGAAGCAATATGAACGTCCATAAAACGCTACATTAAATCATATTATTTTTCTTAAAAAGGTGCAAGTTTTGAAGTAATCTGACACTGATTTGCCACATAAAAAAGAGGCCGTGAACTCTTTTTGGAATTCACGGCCTCTGAATTGAGGTTCTAAGATTAGATTACTATTAAGAAATGATGCTCTGCTCAGTATCCTTATCGAAGAGGTGGATACGGTTAGAGTCAACTGCGAGGTCAACAACCTGACCAACTGCGGACTGGGAAGTTGTAGGGTCAACACGGCATGTGAGCGGGAGTGATCCGTTAACTGTAACGTAGAGGTATGTCTCAGCACCGAGCATTTCGACGACGTCAACGTCAGCTGTGAATGCAGACTCAGGGTGATCTGTAACGTATGTAATATCGTCTGTGAT
>JAEFBC010000058.1 GCA_016292155.1 Saccharofermentans sp.
AAAAAAAGCCCCAACATCCTACTTGGACATTGAGACGAATATAAATCCGCGGTACCACTCAATTTGCAAACACGTCTGTTTGCCACTTACGAAGTCTAACAACTCCTTTGCATTAACGCAGCATCACGGGCACTGTCTACTAGGGATTAACCTTTTCGGAATGCCGGCTCGGAAGGGATAGCTTGTTGCAAATATCGTCATGTGCCTCTCAGCAAATAGCACTTCTCTGTATTGACCGAATCTCTGCAGCTTTCTTCGTCACAGCCTTTAGCAGTTATTCAATTGTATGCATTTCATAGCCGAAATGTGACATAAGAATATATCTGCGTTACAGAATTGTCAATAATCGTTTTCAGTTTTTTTTGCAACGCGGTTTGTGAAAGTGTAAAATATACGCATAATAATTTATTATCCGAATTATGCACATTGTTATTCGGGAATAGATTTTGAACACAGTAGACAACCTTGAACAGACAGGAAGCAATTTGCCAAGGAGAGTTGATATGGCGGTTAAGTATCTTGTATCAGGCGGCGAAGGCGCGTTAGGAAAGACTGTTATCAGTATGCTTCTCCAGCGTGGAGAAAAAGTGAGAATCCTCATGAGCGAGCTCTCTGATACCAGGATCTATCGTAACAATCCGAATATCGAGATCTGCTACGGTATTTCCACTGACAAGGATTCCATGATCGAGTTTTTCGATCTTGAAGATCCCAGATCTGCAGTTCTTTTCCATACAGATGAATATGTATCTCTTTCAGATGCTACGAATCTTACTATGAGAAGAGTTAATGTTATCGGCGCAGAGAATATCGTTGATATGTGCCTTAAGCGTAAGGTCGGCAAGCTCGTATATCTGAGTTCCGCTTATGCTCTTAATCCTGAGGTCAAGGGTGAGGATCTCACCATTCATTTCGACCGCAACAAGGTTGAAGGCGAGTATGCCAAGTCCAAGGCTGAGGCCGCTGCTTATGTTATGGAGAAGGTCTCCCTCAACAGACTTAATGCCGTTATGGTTCTTCCTACGTTCATCATCGGTCCCGGCTATTCCGAAGACTATGAGATCAACAAGGTTCTGAACAGCTATCTTAATAACGGAACTATCCCTCCGAAGCAGGGCGGACGTGCATTCGTAGACGTAAGAGACGTTGCAAATGCAATGCTTACTCTGGCTGATAAGGGCGAACCCGGAGCAGGCTACATCGTATCCGGCGACTATAAGACATCCGGTGAGTTCTTCCAGGATGTTAATGAGATCCAGGGCAACGATGCTCCTGTTAAGACAGCATCCAAGCTTGTCATGAGCAAGTCACTTGCCAAGCTCGTTGACTTCTACTACAAGATCACACATAAGGAGAATCCGAAGGAAGCTTACACGCTCTTCAGCGATAATCCGGATGCAAGATTCGAAGATAACAGCAAGGGTATCCTTCCTGAACTTACTATCAGCTTTAAGGACTCCCTTAAGGATACTATCGAAGGCGCACAGCACGGCGGCGTACAGGCGGCTTCCGCTGCCGCACAGGCAACTACGGAGCGCAAGACATCCGCAGATGCTATGGAAGCAAGACTTAAGCAGCAGCAGAATGTAGCTTCAAAGGCTCACACGCCTAATCCCGCAACAGCAGAGGCAGCCATGAGGCCTGCACATCAGAGGTTTGCTGCAGCTGCTGCAGCTGCAAGAGCGGCTAAGGCTGAGGAAGCGGAGAAAAAGGCTGATGAGAATAAGTCCATCATACCTCAGTCCACTCTGAAGGATCCTGAAGAGAAACTGACTGACAGCGATGAACCCAAGCTGAACAGTGAGACCACTTTCAGATTCGGAGGCACTCCCACTAAGTTCACAAGCGCTGCAATGCCTGCCGCTGAGAAGCCGAAGTCGATCATCCCTCAGACAAATAAGCCTGAGGCACCCAAGGCTGAAGCACCCAAGGCTGCTGAGCCCGCTAAGTCGATCATTCCGCCCACAGCTCCCAAGGCTGAGGCACCTAAGGCTGAAGCACCCAAGCCCGCTGCTCCTGCATCAGCTGGATTCCCGAGGCCCGGTTTTGCAAGAACACAGACAGCTCCTTCAGCAGCACCTGCAGCTAAGGAAGAGCCTGTTCAGCCCATTAATTCAGCATTTAAGGCACCGGAGCCCAAGGCAAAGCCTGCACCTGCAACATCAGGCTTCCCGAGAGCTGGTTTTGCAAGAACACAGACAGCTCCTTCAGCAGCACCTGCTGCCAAGACAGAGCCTGTACAGCCTATCAATTCAGCATTCAAGGCACCGGAGCCCAAGGCGAAGCCCGCACCTTCAACATCAGGCTTCCCGAGACCTGCTGCCACACCTTCATCGGGATTTACGAGACCTACCGCAGCACCTTCTGCTCCGACAGGTTTCCAGAGACCTAGTGCGGCACCTTCTGCAGCACCTAAGCAGGCTCCTTCAAATCCTATCAATTCAGCATTTACTTCCGGCAACTCCGAGAAGCTTGGAAATTCTGAATCCACAGGTTTCTTAAGACCGTCTTCCAACTCTGCTGTTACATTCCCGAGCCCTGCAGCAACACCTGCGGCAGCTACAAGAACTGAACCTATCAGCAGTGCATTTAAGTCCGTTGGAGCACCTGCATCCGGCAATTCGAATGCATTTAAGTCCAACCAGCCTGCGCCCGCACCTAAGGCAGAGCCTGAGAAACCTTCTTTCTCTGCTGCTGTAAGCGAGCCTTCTGTAGATGATCTTTTCAACGATCTCGAAAAAGAGATCGAGAGCTACGGTTCTTCTGACGGTCCTGTTGTTCCGCCCGGAATCTTTGCTCCTCCGCCGAAGCCGGGTCAGTGATAAAGCACATGGCTCTGTTTAAGGCTGATAAAAGAATAATCCTAGCAAGCGCGTCTCCCAGGAGGCGCGAATTGCTGTCTTTGGTTACAGATAAATTCGAAGTCCTGACAGCTGATGTGGATGAAAGAGCTGCAGAGATCAGGATGGAGGAAGATGGTGTGCCCGCGCTCAAGGTAAGTGAGCACCTGGCTGAGATAAAAGCGAAGGCTGTTTACGATACTTTGTCTGATGAGGAAAAGGAGAATTCGATAGTCATTGGTGCTGACACATCGGTAATCCTGGATAACATAATTTTCGGAAAGCCTGCTGACAGGGATGAGGCGGTAAGGATGCTCTCATTACTGTCAGGTCATACGCATGTGGTCGCGACCGGAGTCGCGATTTTCGCGGGCTCAGAAAAGAAGACATTTACTGAAGAGACCAGAGTCGAATTCTATGAACTGGACGGCTACCAGAAGAAGCTTATTGAGGATTATATAGACACCGGATCGCCTTTCGATAAAGCCGGCGGATACGGCATTCAGGATATGGGTGCGCTCCTGGTGAAAGGCATCAGCGGAGACTACGCAAATGTAGTCGGATTCCCCGTTGCAAGACTGGCAAGAGAACTATCAAACATGGTAAAATAATCGTTGGAATATGTATAGGTTCCAAAGGAGGAATACTATGTTTGGGATAGGATTAGGCAGTTTAGTTAGAATCGGCTTCAGAGTAAGCGACCATATTTTAAAGCAGCAGGAGATCGAGCGTTCAAGGACAGCATCCGAGAGGGCACGTCTTCAGGCTGAAGCTTCCAGAGAAAAAGCTATCGAAGAGAATGCAAGACACAGAAGAACGCAGTTGGAAGACGAGATCGCACGCGCAAGCGTTGCTGTCGAATGCCCTAACTGCGGCTCTACCGGCAACCGCATCAGAAAAGGATCTACAGGTTTTTGCCAGTTCTGCGGAACCGCGATCCAGATAAGTGAGAGCGGCATAGCATACATTGCAGATCCCATTGAGAGGGTAAAGGCTCTGGCAGCGGAGGAAATCAAGCAAAAGAGCGGGGATTCAGGTAATGACTAAAACCAGCAAGAGCGGCGGAAGTACCGGCGGCATCGGCAACGTATTAGGACTTATAGGTATCTATATACTTATCTATTTTGTGTGCTCGGCAATGTTCATCGGACTGTTCCACACGGGGCTTTTGAAGAATATGGAAGTCCTTATGTACCGTGGCATAGCATTCATCGTAATCACAGGCGTTGTCGCAGCGGTCGTGATGGGCATCATCCGCAAGTTCTGGGGTTTTATCACAGTCAGGGACATCATAATGATGTTCGTTATATTCTGCTGCGTAAACACGGTTTTATTCGTGCTTGTTCCTGTTACCGTTGAGCGTTCCGTATCGGTATTTATGCTTAGCTATATGGAAGAGAACTCCGATCAGACATTCACTCAGGAATCCGTCGGAGAAGTATTCACATCCAAGTATGTAACTGATTACGGCGCATTCGAAAAGCGTTTCAACGAGCAGGTTGAGACGGGCACCATCAAGCAGAATCCTGACGGCTCTTACTCGATCACAGAGAGCGGCAAGTTCATCGTTAAAGCGTTCAGAACAGTAGCCGAATGGTTTGATACCGACAGGCGTCTGGTATATCCGAACGAGAATTAGAATACATAAAATCCGGCAAAATCCGGGACTGATTCCATAACAGGAGTCAGTCCTTTTTATTTCAGATCTTTTATGATCTGTTTCAACATATTGACACGGTGTCAGAATGGCGTTAAGATTATTCTGACACGAAGTCAGAATAGTGGTGCGAAAGGAATACAGCCTATGCCTAAAGGATCACCCGAACTTACAGCAGCAAGAAAAGAAGAGATCGTAAATGCATGCGAGCTCTTATATCAGACGAAGAGCTTTAAAGACATCACGCTTAAGGATATCGGCAATGTTACTTCATTTACGAGGACATCGATTTACAACTATTTCCAGACAAAGGAAGAGATATTTCTCGCTCTTTTCGAGAGAGAATACGACCGCTGGAACAATGAGCTGAGATTCATCAGGGAAGATAACAGCACGCTTACCAAAGAAGAGTTTGCAAAAAAGATCGCAAAGTCTTTAGCTGCAAGACCTCAGCTTTTAAAGCTCCTTTCGATGAACAATTACGATATGGAAGCTAACAGCAGACCGGAGTTCCTGGCATCTTTCAAAAGATCTTACGGAGAGTCGCTGAAGATCATGAAT
>JAEFBC010000059.1 GCA_016292155.1 Saccharofermentans sp.
GGCCCAGCTGGCACTCTTACCAAAAATGTTTCCTATTTCCTCAAAATCCAATTCGCCAAATACTCTTAAGTGGAAGACTTCCTTGTATGGCTCTTTCATGCTGTGCAGATATTTGTGAATCAACACTGCGCTTTCCTTATCGGAGATAACTTCCAGAATGTCCTGCTCGGCGGAAGGCATCTCCTCCGGAACCTCCCCATCCGCGATCCATTTTTTCTTCCGGCACTCGCTGTAAAAGGTGTTCTTAGCAATAGTAAAAAGCCATGCTCTGATATCTTTTGAGCCATCGAAAGAATCTATCGAAGCCAAAGCCTTTACAAAAGTCTCTTGCGCAAGATCTTCTGCAGATACTTCATCTTTCGTAAGGCTGAAACTCAACCGGCAGACGTCTTTGAAATAGTTCTCATAGATATCTTCGAAAAGCATTTCTATTCCTCCTTTCACCTTAATAACGCACGAGTCCCCAAAACGTTACAAGAATTTTCCCCATATCGAAAATTATGATAACCAAAAACCTCGTTCCCCCAAATAAACGGGCCTTTTGGAGTATATCGCTTATTTACGCGTGCTTCTTTTTCCTGACAGAAAAAACTAAGACAACTATTGCTGCTGCAACAATTGCAGCGCTGATTCCTAAGCAGAGATTCAAGTCTGCTGTCTTATACTTCGAGATGGTTATGTCGAGCGTCACGATGTTGCTCGCCAGATCTGTCTTAAAGTCGCCGTTGCACTGCTCGGAAAAGACTTTGATCCTGTAGTTTCCGGGCATCAGATCTGCCGGGACATTGAATGCGGTTTTACCTGAAGCTGCCGCGTCAGGAGAGGTGTTGTCGACGATATTTCCGTAGTAAAGAACGTTGCCTTCCATGTCTTCGATCATCGCAGAAATATATTCATTCGCGCCTGCAGAAGCGCCTTTGTATTTGAGCTTTATAGAACCGTCTTTGAGGATCATTTTAGAGCTTGAAACGGAAGCTTCGAAAACAGGTCTTGTATCGTCTTTTATGGTGAGCTTCCAGTCGCTGCCGGTATATGAACCTACTTCTTTCATTGCTTCTAGCCCCGGCGCGCCCGAAGTCTTGCCGCCCTCTGCAGGTGATGTGAAAAGCACTTTTGAAGTGTCGATATTCATCGCGGGACGCACTGCGAAAATAAAGTTATTAACGTTGCCGCCTCTTACAAAAACATTTCCGGCATTAAAAACGTTCGCCGCATTTTTGGCGTCGCCGGGGGTCCTCAGCCACCACGCGCCCGACATGTCGGGGCTCGTCATGGCACGCTTGCTCTTGGTGTATTCGGTGTTAAGCGCGACGCGCGTGCCGCCCTTGTCCTTCCAGTCCGTGGGGAATCCCAGTTCCGGATCGATTACTTCGTAAATGGATAAAAGATAAACCTTGTCATAGGTATCGGCGCCTGCCTCAGAGCCCTTCGCGCCGTCCTCATTTACGACGAGGGATTCCAGAACAGCTCCCTCCTCCTGTGCGGTAAAGGCCTTATCAATGAATTTGCTGTTGAGCCACTTTCTCAACGAACAGTCTTCCCATGTGACCGTTTCAGCTGATGAATTATATTCGATGCAGTCAAGGTTCTTATCCGATACTACGAAAAGGCTGCCGTCGTTAGCAAGAACTCTCCACTTAACGGGCTCCTTGTTGCTGTCTGTTGCATCTTCACTCTTAACGGACTGCCAGTAGTTTCCGAAATAAATATTGCTTTCCATCGCGCCCGTAATATGGGCCGTTCCGATCCTGATCTCCTTGTCGGAACTGTCTTGGCCGGACTCTGCACGCAGCGTTTTTTGAAATACCGAAAACGGCAGTAATCCTGCCATCAAGACCGCAGCCATTCTCACAAAAGCATTGCGCATACGCTTTCTCCGTTAATCCCCACAAAGTATTCCCAAACTTACCGGACCATTATAACACCTGCGCGGCTTCCCTTACGCACGCCAAGTAAAAAGTCCTTTGCAACCAGTTAATCAGTCCTGCAGTCACTTTCGGTACGACGTTTATGCCGCCAATAGAAAAGCTTCCTTCAACTAGTTAATTTGCCGAAGGCTTCCCTCTTCTACGTCAACAAGAAAACACCTTGATGCTAGTTCCGCATGGCGCGAAGCGCCGAGGACTGTTCGTAGCAGCAAGGTGTTTTCTTAGTTGGCGCTCCAAGCAGGAGTCGAACCCGCATCAACGGTACCGGAAACCGCTATTCTATCCGTTAGACTATTGGAGCTTTTTTCGGACTAATTATACTTATCTTCCGGAGTATTGTCAGCAACAGACCGGTTGTCGTTAAGGATCTTAAGAAGTGCCACGATCTCTGATACCGTCTTTTCCTGCTTTACCGATGAGGGCTTGAAAAGCATGTAAGGCATTGATCCCGTGGCATTGATGTTGACCCGGGCGCCGTAAAACTTGTCCCGCATCAGTGCGCCGAATGCCTGCATGTCGATCTGAAGATTCTGGTTGAGGTAAAGCCTTACGCCTGCATTCTTTATCGATGCCTTTGTAAAGCCCAGAGCGCCGGCTGTAGAGCGTATCAGGGAGATGCCGGAGAGGATATATACCTCTGAAGGAGCATCGCCGTAACGGTCTGTGACTTCATCGATAAAGTCGCTGTAGGAATCGTAATCGGAGATGTCGCCGATACGTCTGTAACAGCTCATCCTGGCAGCCTCGTCCTGGATATAGGAAGCAGGAATATATGCGTCGTAATCGACTTCGACGGAGAAGCCGTCAGTCGAAGAATCAGAGTGTCCCGTGATGAGATCCGTATCAAGGACTTCGTCTTTGCCGGACTTGAGAAGGCGGACTTCTTCATCAAGCAGTCTGCAGTAAAGCTCGTAACCGATAACGTCCATCTGGCCGTGCTGTTCGGCGCCTAAGAGACTGCCTGCGCCGCGGACTTCGAGATCGCGCATGGCGATACGGACACCGGAACCGAGTTCGGTGAATTCGCGGAGCGCGTTGAGTCTTTTCGAAGCTTCCTCGTTAAGAGGCGCATCAGCATTGTATGTGATGTAAGCATATGCCTGTCTGTCTGATCTCCCGACACGTCCCTTGATCTGATAGAGCTGCGAGAGGCCGAAGCGGTCGGCATTCTCGACGATCAGGGTGTTGACGTTAGGCATGTCGACGCCATTTTCGATTATGGTCGTGCAGACGAGGATATCGTACTTGCCTTCTATGAAGTCCGTAACCACGGCTTCGAGGCCGTTCTCAGGCATCTGGCCGTGAGCATATGTAACGCGGACACCGGGCATTGACTTTGCAAGCGCGTCTGCGACTTTATCGATGTCTGATGTCCTGTTGTACAGATAGAAGATCTGGCCGCCTCTTGCGATCTCACGCATGCAAGCCTGGATGATTATCTGCTCATCGTAACCTAAGACGTATGTCTGTACGGCACGTCTGTTGAAAGGCGCCTCTTCCAGAACGGAGATGTCGCGGATGCCTGAAAGCGACATGTGAAGCGTTCTAGGGATCGGCGTAGCGGACAAAGAAAGTACGTCGACGTCAGTCTTCATGGACTTGATCTTCTCTTTGTGATTTACGCCGAAGCGCTGCTCCTCGTCGACGACAAGAAGGCCTAAATGAGGCGGTTTTACGTCGTTTGAAAGCACCCTGTGGGTGCCGATGATGACATCTATCTTACCGCTCTTAATGTCCATGAGATTCTGCTTTATCTGCGCCGGCGAAACGAATCTCGAGAGCATGCAGACGTTTACGGGGAAGTCTTTTACCCTCGCTGAGAAATTCTCATAGTGCTGCTGCGCAAGAAGCGTCGTAGGCGCGAGCATTATTACCTGCCTGCCGTTCATTACGGCTTTGAACATCGCCCTGAATGCGACTTCGGTCTTGCCGAATCCGACATCGCCGCAAAGGAGCCTGTCCATCGGCTTCTCGGATTCCATGTCTGCCTTTATCTCCTGCACTGCGCGGAGCTGGTCATCAGTCTCAACGTAAGGGAACCTGCCTTCGAAGAGCTTTTGCTGCTCTTCGTCGGGAGCGCACGCAAAGCCCTTGTTTACGCTTCTTGCAGCGTAGATCTTAAGAAGGTCGTAAGCAACCTTCTTGATGGCTTCCCTGGCGCGCGATACGGACTTCTTCCACTCGTCGCCGCCAAGTCTTGAGAGCTTAGGCTCCTTCTCGCCGGGGCCTACGTATTTCTGCAGGGAATCAAGATTCTCGGGCAGGATGTAAAGTGTCTCGCCCTTTGCATAAGTGAGCTTAAGATAGTCTTTGCGGATCTCGCCGACCTTCATGTTGATGAGGCCTTCGTAGCGGCCGACACCGTGCTTGTCGTGTACTACATAGTCGCCGGGATTGATCTCGCTGAAGAAATTAATGCGGTTGCCGCCCTTTTTCTTCGGAGTCTGCTTCTGCTCAGAGCCGTAAAGCTCCTGCTCGCCCAGGATCGTGATGCCGAGCATAGGATATGTAAATCCTGCCGGAAGCGGTGAATCGATTATGTCAGCAAAGCAGTCGTAATTTGTAAGGCGCTCTTTTAACTGCTCGTAGCGCCTGCCGTGATGGGCAACAAGATATACGTCAGGATTCTTCTTGAGAAGGAACGCCAGGTCTTCTGCTTTTCCGGAGAAGTTATCGGCCGGAAAGCCCGACACTGTATGGGTTGTGCCGCCCGGCAATCCGTTGCCGGAAGACTGGAACATGGACAATGTAACAATGTTATTCAGGCTGTCTAAGGCCACCATGAGCTTGGTCAGGTTGACCATTGCAGAGGGTGAGCATGTCGGAGCGATACCGATCTCAAATGAATCGCGGCATCTCTGCGCATATTCGCCTGCATAGGCGTTAAGTCTCGCATCACAGTCGACCATCTCGTCCACAAAGAAGACGACGTCATCGCTTTTAACGTAGTCTAAAGCCGTATCAAAGTCCTTGAGGATAAGACCCAGCCATCTCGCGATGCCTGAAGGCTCAATACCGTTCCTGATCTTCTCCGCGTCGCCCGTAGCGGTTCTTGAGAGGAGCTCAGCTGCACGCCTTACTTCTCTTGTAGCGGTATTCATTTTCGAGAGGTCATCCTGAACCTTGGCAAGGATCATCTGTGAGATCTCATCCCTCTTATCCTCCGGGAAAGCATAGATGGATGCGGGCACAGCTACAGTCTCTTCGAGCTGTCCCGTGGATCTCTGCGTCTCCCTGTCGAAAGTCTTTATCTGGTCTATCTCGGTGTCGAAAAAGCTGATTCTGACAGGCTCTGACGACGAAGGCGAATAGATATCAACGATGTCGCCCCTTACGGAGAACTCGCCCTTCTCCATTACCTGAGGGACGTTCTCATAACCGTTAAGGGTAAGTGCTGCGACAAGCTCATCGCGCTCCATCTCGCCGCCTACCTTAAGATCTATTATTCTCTTTGCGAAAACATTTTTAGGCTCAAGCTTGTTTAAAAGAGCTGCCGCGGTCAATACAACTGCCCCGTAACCGCCTCTGACGAGCTCTGAGAGCGCCGCTGATCTCGTCAGCTCTAATTCTCTTGAAGAAGCCTCAGCGCTTACGAGAGACAATTCTGAGGGCGTAAGAAGGGTGACAGGAAGATCTGTAAATGCCGCGCAGTACGCTGCGGTGCTCCTGGCCCTTGCAGCGTCAGGTTCGATGAATACAGCTTTCCGGCCGTTAAGACGGGCCAGAGCCATGGCAACATAGACTTTCTGCTCAGCACAAAGTCCTGTGATGTTAAGATGCTTCCCTGTCTTAAGACTTAAGGAAAAGTTCGATACGAGCTCTTTGTCGGATTCTATCCTGTTAAGAAGCTCAATAAGCTTCTTATCCATTAGCGATGATCTCCTCTATGGCCTCGCACGCCTTTACGAAAGCGTCATTAAGCATAGGCCGCTCATCCTTCGGAACTTCGGAAAGAACGTAATTAACAAGCTCCCAGTTCTCAGGAACCGGTCCTGTGCCGATCCTTACGCGCGGGAATTCTTCAGTGCCCATAAGCTGGATAACGGATCTCATGCCGTTATGCGTTCCGGCGCTGCCCTTGGGCCTAACTCTGATGGTGCCCTTGGCTATATCGATATCATCGTAAACAGTGATGATGTTCTTGGGCGGGACCTTATAGAACTTCGAGATCTCCACAAGACACTCACCGGAGTTGTTCATGTAGGTCGTAGGCTTGATGATGATGACATCCTGGCCGTTGATCTTGCCCTTGCCCCAAAGGCCCTTGTACTTCTCTTTCCCGAGAAAAATCCCATGCTTATCCGCGAGCATATCCACTGCGAGATAGCCCATATTGTGCCATGTATAGAGATACTGTTTACCCGGATTACCGAGTCCGGCTACTATCCACATAAAAGAACTTCTCCGGTATCAGACCTCAGAACGTCTGTCGTCCAGTCTGATATAGTTCTCGCCTCTCATACGGCTCTTGTTCGCAACCCAGTTGTCCTTGTTAAGCTGCTTGGATCTGCCGATACCAAGAGACAGGGCGGGAACGTCAGATGTGATAGTGGAACCTGCAGCAATGTAGCAGTCCTTGCCCAGGACAACGGAAGATACGATATTGGAGTTGCCTCCGATAAATACGTTGTCTTCGATCGTACAGCCGATCTTATCCTGACCGTCGAAGTTACATGTAACGGTACCGCATCCGAAGTTAACGTTGCGGCCGACCTTGGAGTCGCCGATGTATGTAAGGTGACGTGCTCTTGTATATTCGCCGATCTCTGAACCCTTGACTTCAACATATGCGCCGAGCGTAACATGATCGTCGATCCTGGATTCAGGTCTGATGTGCGTATAAGGTCCGATACGGCAGTCCTTGCCGATCGTGCTGGAAGCAACAATGGAATTGTCCACTACTGTACCGTCGCCGATATCAGAGCAGTCGATTCTCGTATTCTCACCGATGATGCAGTCCTCGCCGATATTTGTATTGCCGAGAAGCGTTGTGCCGGGAAGGATGACTGTATCCTGACCGATCTCAACTGCATAGTGGATCCATGTGGCATTGGGATCAACGATCTCAACACCGTTAGCCATGTGGCGGTCAAGGATCCTGTGATTCATGATGTCTCTTACCTGGGCAAGCTGCTTTCTGTCATTGACTCCCCTTGTATCGTCGAAGTCGCAGATTACAGCGCCGACCGTAAAGCCGTCGTTGATGAGGATACCGATAGTATCTGTAAGGTAATACTCCTTCTGAGCGTTGTTGGCGCCGATCCTTCCCAGAGCGGAAAGGAGCAGAGGAGTCTTAAATACGTACATTGAGGAATTGATCTCTCTTACCTTGAGCTCATCAGGTGTGCAGTCCTTGTGCTCAACGATCTTGAGAACGTTGCCGTCCTTGCCTCTTATGATCCTGCCGTAGCCTGTCGGATCGTCAGCCTCAGCCGTGATGAGGATTGCTGCGCAGTTCGAAGATGCTGATTCAAAAGCATCAAGAGCCTTCTTGATAGTATCTGCAGATACCATCGGGCAGTCACCGGGAAGAACGATCGTAAGGCCGTCTCTGCCTTCAAGGAAAGGAGCTGCCTGCATAACCGCATGGCCTGTTCCTCTCTGCTCTTCCTGAAGCACATAAGCGACATTCTCGCCCAGTACGCTTCTGATCTCTGCCTGCTGTTCGCCTACAATATATACCTGATCCTGGCAGCCTGACTCGAAAAGAGCATCAGCTACCCATTGGATAATCGGTTTGCCCGACACCTGGAACACGACCTTAGAGTGCTTGGACTTCATTCTCGTGCTTTTTCCTGCCGCCATAACAACCGCA
>JAEFBC010000060.1 GCA_016292155.1 Saccharofermentans sp.
TGCGGTGTTTAACTCTCTTGGGCATTAACATATTACTTGTCTCCTCCTTCCTTCTTGGAAGCCTTGGTAGGAAGAACCTCGCCGTTGTAGATCCAAACCTTTACGCCAAGCTTGCCGTAGGTTGTATCAGCTTCTGCGAAGCCATAGTCGATGTCTGCACGGAGTGTCTGAAGAGGAATTGTTCCCTCAATGTAGTGCTCGGATCTTGCGATATCAGCACCGCCAAGACGTCCGGAAACTGCTGCCTTAACACCCTTAACGCCGCTCTTCATTGTACGGCTCATTGTAGACTTCATTGCACGACGGAAGGAAATACGTCTCTCAAGCTGGTCAGCAATGTTCTCAGCAACAAGCTGAGCATTTGCTTCGGGCTTCTTGATCTCCTTGATCTCAAGGTTTACCTTCTTGTTTCCGGCAACCTTTGCGACCTGTCCCTTTAAGTTCTCAATATCTGCACCGCCCTTACCGATCACATAACCGGGGTTCTTTGTGTAGATGATGACCTTAACTGCATCCTGTGCTCTTCTTTCAATTTCAATTCTTGCAATTCCTGCATCGAAAAGCTTCTTCTTGAGGAATTTTCTGATCTTGTAATCTTCTACTAAGTTATCAGCGAAATCAGCCTCGGCATACCATTTGGAATCCCAGTCACTGATGACACCGACTCTTAATCCATGAGGATTAACCTTCTGTCCCATAAACTATGCCTCCTTCTTCTCGTCAAGAATAATTGTGATATGGCTCATACGCTTTAAGATTCTGTAAGCTCTGCCCTGTGCACGGGGATGAATTCTCTTCATTGTAGGTGCGCAGTTTGCATAGCATTCAGCGATGTAAAGCTTTGCGGGATCCATACCGTTGTTATTCTCAGCGTTTGCAACTGCTGATTTGATTAACTTTTCAATTAATGTAGATGCATATCTCGGATTGTATGCTACGATACCGAGTGCACTCTGAACATCCTTGCCTCTGATAGCGTCAAGTACGAAACAAGCCTTCTGAACAGATACGCGAGCATAGCTAAGAGTAGCTTTCGGGCGTCTGTCTCTCTGGTTTTCGTTTCTGTCACGCTTAATTTGGGATCTATGTCCTTTAGCCATGGATGAAAACCTCCTAAATCTCTCGGCGGCTCTCCGCCGGTAATTTTCCACCTGCGTATGATTACGCGGTTAACTTATTTTGTCTTCTTCTCGTCCTTACCGTGACCACGATATGTTCTCGTAGCAACGAATTCTCCGAGCTTGTGTCCAACCATATCCTCGGTAACATATACCGGAACATGTCTTCTTCCGTCATAAACAGCGATTGTAAGACCAACCATCTGAGGGAAGATTGTAGAACGTCTTGACCATGTCTTGATGACTGTCTTATCGCCGGCCTTCACAACAGCGTCAACCTTCTTTAACAAAGACGCGTCAATAAACGGTCCTTTCTTAAGTGAACGTGCCATTTTAATTCTTCCTCCTTCTCAACTATTTAATAGCCTTACCATCACGTCTTCTCATGATGAGCTTGCTTGATGACTTCTTGTTATCTCTTGTCTTAAGACCAAGAGCAGGCTTGCCCCAAGGGGTAACAGGGCCGGGACGACCAACAGGGCATTTTCCTTCACCACCACCATGAGGGTGATCGTGGGGGTTCATTACGGAACCTCTGACTGTGGGACGGATACCCATGTGACGTTTACGTCCTGCATTACCGATGTTGATCAGGTTGTGATCGATGTTTCCTACCTGGCCGATCGTAGCACGACCTTCGATGGGAACCATTCTCATCTCGCCGGAGGGAAGACGAAGAACTGCATACTTGCCTTCCTTTGCCATGAGCTGTGCAGCATTACCTGCGGAACGAACAAGCTGACCGCCCTTGCCGGGTGTGAGCTCGATGTTGTGGATCATGGTACCTACGGGGATGTTCTTTAACGGGAGGCAGTTACCGATTCTGGGCTCTGCTGTTTCACCGTTCATAACTGTCCAGCCGATCTGAAGACCAGCAGGAGCGAGGATGTAATTCTTTGTTCCGTCTGCATAGCAGATAAGAGCAATGTTTGCTGTTCTGTTGGGATCGTATTCAACGGTCAAAACCTTTGCGGGAATACCATCCTTATTTCTCTTGAAGTCGATGATCCTGTACTTTCTTCTGGAACCACCGCCTTGATGTCTGACTGTAATTTTTCCCTGATTGTTACGACCGGAGTTCTTCTTAAGTGAAACTAAGAGGGACTTCTCAGGTGTTGTGCATGTGATCTCCGAAAAATCGGAACCGGTCATATTTCTTCTGGAGGGTGTGTAGGGAGAATATGTTTTAATTCCCATTTTAATAACTCCTTTCAACTAAGCGGTACGATACGTATAGGCTCTGCCTATTTTTCCACACCGCCGCAAATTATATTTTACAGGCCTGTGAAGATTTCGATCTCGGCACTGTCAGCTGTAAGCTGAACGATTGCCTTCTTTTTCTCGGAAGTCTTGCCCTGTGTCATACCACGTCTGCGATTCTTGCCGTCAAGAAGCATTGTGTTAACCTTTGCAACCTTTGTGCCTGCAAACATCTTTTCAACCGCTTCCTTGATCTGTGTCTTTGTAGCATCGGGATTAACCGTAAATGCATACTTCTTATCAGACATGGAGTTCATGCTCTTCTCTGTAACGATGGGAGCTAAGATAACGTCATAATACTTTAAGTCTGCCATTATGCGTACACCTCCTCGATCTGCTTTACAGCGTCCTTAGCGATAACAACTGTATCATACTTTAAAATATCGAATACATTGATGCTGTTGGATGCTGTTGTTCTAACATCAGGAATATTTCTTGCGGAAAGGATCACATTCTCGTTGTCCTTGTTTGCGTCCATAACCACAAGTGCCTTGTCGAGCTTAAGACCGTTAAGAAGAGTTGTCATCTTCTTTGTCTTGATCTCAGCAAGTGAAAGGTCGTCGATAACAACGAACTTGCTCTCTGCAACCTTTGCGGAAAGAGCGGACTTGATAGCTGCAGCCTTCTCTTTCTTGTTCATCTTGAGTGAGTACTCCTTCGGCTTGGGAGCGAATACAACACCGCCGCCAACCCACTGAGGAGATCTGGTCGAGCCCTGTCTTGCATGGCCTGTGCCCTTCTGCTTCCAGGGCTTTCTTCCGCCACCGCTTACTTCGGCTCTTGTAAGAGCACTCTGTGTGCCCGGACGCTTATTTGCAAGCTGTCCTACAACAGCCGTGTGCATCAAA
>JAEFBC010000061.1 GCA_016292155.1 Saccharofermentans sp.
CAATGAGTTCCGCATGGAGCGTCAGCAGATATTCATGAATGCCTGGATGGATCAGGCAAATCAACGGATGGATTCTGATTCCGGTTTTGCGCTAGGGCTCGTTTTATCGCTTTCGGATTATATGACCAGTGATTTGTCTGCTAATGCTTTATCTGATCTTGCAAACCAGCTTAAAGAATATAAGAATCTTGGTACCGTGAAGACAGTTGGAGAGACATTACTTGAAAGTGAGGCTAAAATAAGCGCTTACCGTGAGTATTATGTTGATCTTGATGACCTTGAGCGCAAGGTTATAGAACTCTTCTACGAGGAGAAACCTACTGATTCTGAAGGTTAATTCTTTGATTTTATCAAAATGCCCCATAACAGGATGTTTCTGAACGTTTTTAATAGTTAAATAATCAGACTTTTTTTAATAAATATTTGCTCCCGTATGTTAAAATAATTTGGGCTGCCAAGTGTAGATTGGTTTTTTGTGGTTGATTGATCGTCGCCTTCGTGCGCGTCATGAGGCCTCAGATTTCATGAATTCAATGCGAAGTTCTGGGTCTTCGTATGGCGCAGCCTACAAAAAATTCACTTTTTTCGCTTTCCTAGAAAAGAGGATTATGGATAGTGGTACAACTGAGAACAACGTTAACAAAAAGGAGCACAAGTATCATCTGAATTTTAAGTCATGGTTTAGCAGAGCATTGATAATACTGTTCTGTGATGTATTATCCACATTCTTTGCTTTCTTTATGGCGCTCTACATCAGATATGACTTTAAGTTCAAGGATATCGATCCGATGTATCTTGAATGGATGTTATATCTTGTACCTCTATGGTGTTTGTTTACTTTTGTTGTATTCTACGGGATGCGTCTGTATCACAGTATATGGACCTATTTCTCATTGGAAGAAGCAATAAGAGTAATTGAGTCTTACCTTATATTAGCTCCTTTATTTGTCCTGTCTTCATGGATACTCCATATGAGGATGCCTGTTACGTTCTATGTATTTGGAACGTTATCTGCAATGGCTCTTCATGTATTTATCCGTTTCTCATACAGGATCCTTCGAAGATTTCTCAAAAGAACTGAATCAATCAGGAAACTTGATGGCAAGAATACGCACAATGTCATGATCATTGGCGGAGGTAATTCCGGCAGTGTCCTTATCAAGGAACTCAAGAATTATCCCGATGCTAATCAGGTTCCTGTATGTATAATCGACGATAACCCCGCTAAGTGGGGAAGATCCCTTTATGGCGTACCGATTGTAGGCGGCAAGGATGATATTATTCAGAAAGCTGCCGAATACGATGTCGATACCATAATCTATGCTATTCCTTCCGTATCCGGAGTAATCAGAAAAGAATACCTGGATATTGCAAAAGAGACCGGTTGTAAGCTCAGGACAATTCCAGGCATAGATCAACTTGCTAACGGTCAGGTCAGCGTCTCACAGATCAAGGAAGTTGAACTTGTTGACCTTCTTGGCAGAGAACCCATTACAGTAGATAACGGTGAAGTCTTCGACATGATCAAGGGTAAGACGATCCTCGTCACAGGCGGTGGCGGATCGATCGGATCAGAGCTTTGCCGTCAGATTGCATCTCACGATCCTAAGCAGCTCATTATCTTTGATATCTATGAGAATAATGCTTATGAAATCCAGCAGGAGCTTCTTCGTAAGTATAAAGATTCCCTTAATCTCGTTACGCTCATCGGTTCTGTAAGAAATACTCACAGGATCAATACTGTAATGCAGAAGTATAAGCCTGATATTGTTTTCCATGCTGCCGCACATAAGCATGTTCCTCTTATGGAAGACAGCCCGAATGAGGCTATCAAGAATAACGTAATGGGAACATATAAGACTGCAAAAGCAGCAGCCGAAACTGGAGTTAAGAAGTTCGTTCTTATCTCTACGGATAAAGCTGTTAACCCTACAAACATCATGGGCGCAACCAAGCGTATTTGCGAGATGGTCGTCCAGATGATGGAAAGACAGTATCCTGATACTACTTTTGTTGCCGTTAGATTCGGTAACGTATTAGGTTCAAACGGTTCCGTAATCCCGCTGTTCAAGAAGCAGATCGCAGAAGGCGGACCTCTTACAGTCACACATAAGGATATTACAAGATTCTTCATGACGATCCCAGAAGCTGTATCTCTTGTGCTTCAGGCCTCTTACTATGCCTGGGGTGGAGAGATCTTTGTCCTTGATATGGGTGAGCCTGTCAGGATAGATGACATGGCCAGAAACCTTATAAAGCTCTCTGGTTTAAGACCTGATGTAGATATTAAGATCGAATACACTGGCTTAAGACCGGGCGAGAAGCTTTACGAAGAAAAGCTCATGGCTGAAGAGGGCATGAAGACTACTAAGAACAAGCTCATCTTCATCGGCAAGCCCATCGAGATGGATGACGAAGAGTTTAAGAAAAAACTCGGCATGCTTGATGATGACAGTCAGGAAGACGATGAGAATATCAGAGAATACGTAAAGGCGATTGTACCGACGTATCACCCTACGAGAGTTGAATAATAATTTAAGGAATTTATCAAATGATTAACATTAGTAAAGATCCAAGATTTGAAGGTATCGTTCCTTTTGAAAAGAAGGTATGGTTAGCATCTCCAACTATGCACGGAGATGA
>JAEFBC010000001.1 GCA_016292155.1 Saccharofermentans sp.
ATATCAAGCGCTTAAGGAACAAGCTTGGTGATGAGGACGGAAAGTATATCGAGACCATCAGGGGACAGGGATACAGGCTTAATCTATGAATCCGTATCTGATCGTTTCCATTGTTTTAGCTGTTATTGTGGCCGCTCTGGTAATCTACATCATTGCGGATAAGATAAAGCGCAGGAAAGAACTCGATGAGCTCATCGAGTTTCTTACCAGGGTGCAGGACCGTGATACTTTCCCGGAACTCGGACTTGAAGCTGAAGGCCGCATGCTCATTCTGCGCTCTGAGATCTATAAGCTTGCATCGACTTTGCAGGAGCAGTATGCCGGTGAGGTAAAGAAGAACACCTACAAGGCAGACATGCTCTCCAATATCTCGCATCAGATAAAGACTCCGCTTACCGCGATCAACCTCATGACCGATGCTCTTAAAAGCGGCAACATGGATGAAGCTCAGCGCCGCCGCTGCATTGCGAACATCGAGGCGCAGACAGATCACATCACCTGGCTTGTAAGAACGCTTCTTACTATCGCTGAGATCGATGCGGGTGTCCTCGTTATGAAGAAGGAAGCAGTTAAGCTTCGCAGCATGATCGACGAGATAGTATCCTCCATTGCGATCGAAGCTGACATCAAGGACGTATCGATAGCCATCGATATATCGCCGGATATTGAAATTGTATGTGACAGACGCTGGACTCTGGAGGCACTCTCCAACATCATAAAGAATTCCCTGCAGCATACTGAGGCAGGAGGTTTTATTAAGATCTCATCTGAAGACACCAACCTCTCGGTCAATATCCGCCTTGAGGACAACGGCTGCGGCATTTCCAAGAATGACCTGCCCAATATCTTCAACCGCTTTTATCACGGTGAGAAGTCTGACCCCAACAGCAACGGCATCGGCTTATCCCTTGCCAAGCAGATAATCAACTCCCAGAACGGCGTGATATCATGTGAGAGCGAAGAGGGGAAGGGAACAATTTTCGAGATAAAGATATATAAATCTGCAACTGTTTGAAAAACCTTGTATAATATGTCGCGGTATAAGTATTAGTTATAACGCGGAGAATATTGATGATCTACAATAACATCCTTGAGGCTATCGGAAACACGCCTCTTATCAAGCTGAATCACATTGTGCCTGAAGGCGCGGCAGACATTTTTGTTAAAAACGAAGGTTTGGACGTCGGAGGTTCGATCAAGACACGTACGGCTCTTAACATGATCGAGCGTGCCGAGAAAGAGGGCAAACTCAATAAGGATTCCATAATCGTCGAGCCTACGAGCGGCAACCAGGGCATAGGTCTTGCGCTTATCGGCGCAGTAAAGGGCTACCGCACGATAATCGTTATGCCTGATTCCGTAAGCCATGAGCGTTCGATGCTCGTTAAGCACTACGGCGCAGAAGTCATTCTTATTCACGATGACAATGACATCGGCAAGGCAATCGAAGACTGCCGCCTCAAAGCTGAGGAGATCGCAGCATCCGACCCGCGTGTATTTATCCCCCAGCAGTTTGAGAATCCCGCAAATACTGAAGCACAGTATGCATATACCGCAAAGGAGATCCTTGAGGCTATGGACGGCCGTGTTATTGACGGTTTCTGCTCCGGTATCGGCACAGGCGGCACTATCACCGGCATCGGCCACGCTCTGAAGGAAGCTAACCCCGCGACTGTCGTCTGGGCAGCTGAGCCTGAGAATGCGGCAATCCTGTCCGGCGGTTCGATCGGCACCCACGTTCAGATGGGTATTGGTGACGGCCTGATCCCGGGCATTCTTGATACTAAGGTTTATGACGATATCTGCATTATCACTGACGATGAGGCGATCAACACATCCCGCGAACTCACCCGCAAAGAAGGCATGATGTGCGGCATCTCTTCCGGCACGAATGTCGCATGCGCAATAAAGCTTGCGATGAAGCTTGGCGCAGGCAAGACCGTAGTTACCGTTTTGCCCGACACGGCTGAGAGATATTTCTCGACGCCGCTTTTCGAAGAATAATATGGATATCAACGTAAAATGCCCTTATTGTAATCAGATTACAGGCTACGATAATTCGAGGCCTTTTGCGTATTGCATGTTATGCGGCAAGCAGATTAGTCTGGCACCGCAGCCGGCAAACGATCCGGTAAGCGCTCCGGTGAATGTTCCGGTAAATCAGGCGCCTGTAACTTATTCCGCTCCGGTCAGTACTCAGGTACCCGTGCAGAACTATGCCGGCGGTCCCAACCTGATCATCACGTATTATTCAGAACATCCGCGTGTTTTCCTTATAACGACTATCCTGGCCACAGGCGCATGCCATCAGTATTCCAACGGTCAGTCCATGGCATTTAATCTCGTTCCCGGTATTCATGCCATTAATTTCAAGATCGGAAAGAGAACTTACCGAAGAGACATTCTCATAAATCCCAACCAGGAACCCGTAAGGGTGGTCGCTTCGTGGGGCAGGGGCACGGCGCGAATAAACATTATAAATCCGTCCCAGCCGGGGAATGCTCCGATAATGTACATCTGAGATATGTTTTTTACGCACCTCCGGGTGCGTTTTTTATTGATGCGGGATCGACTGTCTGCTTTTTCGACGATACGACTTAAACGATTCAAAAATTGAAAATTCGCCCAAAAAGTGTAAAATTACACTAAAGATAAACCCGCACAAATAAGAAGGCATCCTATGAAGCGCGAAGAGTTTATAAAGACAGTAAGCAGCAAGTTAAAGCTCATCAGAACTGAGTATGGCATTACTCAGGAGGCTATGAGCGAGATGCTTGGGATCTCCAAAAAGACGCTTGTCGAGACAGAGAAGGGCAGGCGCGGGCTTTCCTGGACTGAGGTTATCGCCGTGGCAACAGTTTTCGAGAAGAGCGAGGTGCTGCAGGGGATTACGGGTGGCGATGCCGGTGATGTCATACATGCGCTCGCGTTTGAGGACCGTCACATACAATATCCGCCGACGATGGGCGGTAAAGTCTGGTGGCGGGTGATAGATGAGAAGGACGGCATCAGACTTCAGCAGAATTACGTTACAGGTCATTACAGGCTCCTTGATAAGGATGACTGCAGGCTGATCTCGTCTTTCAGCAGGGAAGAAGTGGAAGAATACAGGGATTCTCTGGGGAGGCAATGAGCATGGAATATCTCATCCTGATGGCTATGTTCCTTGCGCCGCCTGTGGCATTTATTTTCTGTCTGATCAACGCAATAAGGCACATTATAAAACACAAAAAGGGTGAGGAAGGCAAGACCAAAGCTGTAGTATACAGCATCGTTACCGGCGCAGCTTTCACTTATCTTACGGCAGAGGCTCTTTTGATAGTATGGTTAGCCGAAGGCATTGCACATATGTAAGCCCCAAGGCATAAAAACATAAATATGGGAGGAATAACAATGGAAATCTTATCAACAATTATCAGAGCATCATACGAAATGGATCACTTCTGGTATGAATTTCAGACAGCAGCAATGTTCGGATTTTTTCCGCTGCTCTTTGTCATCTTTCTGGTGCTCATGATCGTTCAGATCAGAAAGGTAAAGAAGACAGGTGCCAGGAAGGTTAAGGCAATCGTATTCGGTGTACTTGCAGGCGTATGTGCAGTTATCTCTTTAGGCGAACTGTTCCTGATCATCCTGCTTTCGATCGCAGTAGCGCACATGTGAGGTGGTACTCATGAAAGACAAGACTTTTATCGCGATACTGGCTATCGTCATGGTCATAGGCATCGGAGTTACCGCCGGACTTTTGATCCACGGCTACAATCTTTGGAAAGAAATATCGATCGTTGAGATGATCGCGAATTGGGGATGATCTGAATGGATAAGAAGAAATTAGCAAAACAACTTGGCGTGATCGTACTGGTCATCGCGCTTTTCGCAGGGCTTGATACAGGAATATACCAGCTGTTCATAAAAAGAGTCATAAGCCATCACTCGCCTGGCATGCAGAAGATGAGCGTTGAGGTTGGAAACTACGTGCCTTTCACAGGCTCCGAAAATGTGTACTCCGCAGAAGGCGCCACCAAGCTTGAAGGCGACATTCCGGTAATCGACGGTGCGGCAGCGCTCCTGCCGATCTATGCCGGATTCGTGCAGAGCATCTATCCTGAGAGTTCTGTCATCTATAACGGCCAGGATTACGATGAGAAGAGCGCGATGCACTACACGAACACCAGGGGCGCATACAAGGACATCGTTGACGGCAAAGCGGACATAATCATATGCGCGCAGCCGTCGGATGAGCAGCTCCAGTATGCAAAGGACAACGGCGTTGAACTGGAGCTCGTTCCGATCGGCTCTGACGCATTCGTATTCATCGTTAATGACAGCAATCCGGTAGATAACATCACGATCGATCAGATCAAAGGTATCTATTCAGGAAAGATCACCAACTGGAAAGAACTTGGCGGAAAGAATATTCCGATCGCCGCGATGAGAAGAAACAAGAACAGCGGCTCGCAGACAGCGCTCGAGAAGATCATGGGCGACACACCAATAAAGCCTGATTACACTGCGCTCTTCGGAAGCCCCATCGGCTTTTCTTTCAGATATTACGTAACAGGCATGTTAGGCGAGGGCGGAGTTAAGATCCTTACGATCAACGGCGTTGCTCCGACGGCAGAGATGATCGCTGACGGCTCATATCCTGTTGCGGGCAATATCTATGCGATATACCGCAAAGGTGAGACTAATGAGAATGTTCAGAAGGCGATAGACTTCATGCTCTCACCTGAAGGGCAGAAGATCGTTGAAAGAAGTGGATACATTCCTCTCAGCTGATAATCTGAAAAAAACAGGCAATAAAAAAAGGCCACCCGGTGCATTTCCGGATGGCCTTTAAGTTTTTTAATCAGTATAGATTAAAGACCGTACTTAGCTGCTGCTGCGCCGTAAGCGATAGCTACTGCGATAGAAGCGATTGTACCGATGATTGAGAGGATAAGACCGATGATAGCTGTGATCTTACCAACCTTTGTGAACTGGTTCTGAACGCCGTCCTTCTTGCACTGTGCGCCGAGAATAAGGCTTACGATAGCGCAGATAAGACCTACACCGTAACCATAAGAAGCAACGATCGAAGCGATACCGGTTACCATGCAAGCGATTGACTTGCCCTTAGACTGACCCTGTACAGGTGTGTTTTCTGCCATGTTAATGACCCTCCTTGATTTTTAGGGATAAAAGTGAAGTGCAATCCCCATATGCTTGCGATTTTATCAAATCTTTCTGCGATTGTTAATAGAGTTTCAGACAAAATGTTTGAGCATCAAACAATCAATTTGGTAATAATTAACAATGGAAATCTGACACAGAACGTCTACAAGCTCACAATAATTCCGTTACCAGGGCTCCTGGCGGTCCGACATCCTGTGCAAAACCTGTTTTTGGAAAAAACATTAAAATCGGATACCGTTTTCGAGCCTGTGTAAAAAAGCAATAGCAGTAAATAAGGGTTCGTGATATGCTTAAACTGCATAAGGAATCAGCAGCAATCCTGTTCCCGGTGCTCTATAAATTGAATACATCAACGACTCTGACGGTAAGGAATCTTCCGAGCGGGAATAGTCTTTCAGATACAGCACCAAAAGTGCCGGTATATATGACTTCTTTATCTGTTTGAGCGATGATAAAGGAGTTTTTTTATGCTTAAGATCGCAATCTACGGCAAAGGCGGTATAGGCAAGTCAACGGTTACATCAAATCTGTCGGCCGCTTTTGCAAGCATGGGCAAGCGTGTTATTCAGATCGGATGTGATCCTAAAGCTGATTCAACTATCAATCTTTTAGGCGGCAAACCGCTTAAGCCTGTTATAGAGATCCTCAAAGACGGCATCGATCCCACATCTGCCGGGGAGATCTCGCAGGAGGGCTTCGGCGGAGTGCTCTGTATTGAGACGGGCGGCCCTACACCCGGTCTTGGCTGTGCAGGCAGAGGCATTATTGCAACCTTTAATCTTTTAGATGAACTCGGATTATTTGAAGAGTATAAGCCCGACGTCGTTCTTTATGACGTTTTGGGTGATGTCGTCTGCGGTGGTTTTGCGGCACCCATAAGAGAAGGATATGCCGAACAGGTACTGATCGTCACATCCGGAGAGAAAATGGCTCTTTATGCTGCTAACAACATATGCCAGGCGGTCAGGAACTTTGAGGACAGGGGATACGCCAGTGTCAGAGGCCTGATCCTTAATAAGCGCAATGTCCCGGGCGAAGATGAAAAGGTCGGGGAATTTGCCAAAGAACACAACGTGGATATCGTTGCGGTAATTCCGAGAAGCGATGACATCACGCTTTGTGAGGACAAGGGAATGACCGTAGTAGAAGGAGCCGCTGAGTCAGAGGCTGCCGGGAGATTTATTGATCTGGCAAAAGCGCTTTTGGAAGGATGACCCCATGGAGCATAAAGCGGTTTATTACACAGCTGAAGAGATCTTAAAGCGCGGGAAAAATGATATTCCCTCAGAACTGCAGTCGGGAATGAGCCTTGTTTACAGTTCTCCTGCAACGCTTGCTTATAACTCTCCCGGTGCCGAAGGGTTCGGTGTAAAGAGAGCAGGCTTAAGCGTCCCTGAATCGGTAATGCTTATTGTGGCTCCGGGTTGCTGTGGAAGAAATACATCGCTTATATCTTCGATGCCTGAATATAAGAACAGGTTTTTCTATCTTGAGATGAGTGAACCCGATCTTGTAACAGGCAGGCACTTAAATAAGATACCTGACGCGATCAGGGAAGTATTGGAATTCCTAAGAGATAACAGAAGGAAGATCCCTAAGGCTGTCATGATCTGTATCACATGCGTTGATGCGCTTTTGGGCACGGACATGGACAGGGTCTGCCGTAAGGCTGAGGATGCTTTGGCAGACGGTGAATTCGCGGGTGTCAAGGTAAGGCCTTGCTATATGTATGCGCTCACAAGAGAAGGCCGCCGTCCGCCGATGGTCCATGTGAGGCAGACAATCTATTCGCTTCTTGAGCCTATGCAGAAAGATGCGCATTCCGTAAATATCATCGGAGGTTTTGCGCCTCTCGAAAACACCGAACTCATCGAATATCTGAAGCTGGCGGGGATCCGTAACATCAGACAGATATCGACCTGCAGGACTTACGAGGAATTCCTTCAGATGGCATCTGCGAACTTCAACATTGTCATCGATCCGGAAGTCCGTGCGGCCGCTGAGGACATGAATAAAAATCTTAATATCCCGTATATCGAGCTTACGAGAGTCTATTCAACTGACAAGATATCGTCCCAGTATAAAGCGTTTGCAAGCGTTGCAGGCATCGACATTGTTGACAGTGAAGAAAAAACTGAAGCAGATGAAGCGGTCGCAAGACTTAAAAAGGCTTATCCGGACCTTGTTTTCAATATCGGCGAATGCACAAATGCCAATGCGTTCGAACTCGCGTTAAGTCTTACGAGAATGGGATTTAAGGTAGACGAGATCTACGCGGCGCTGGCACCGGAGAACTTCGTATATGTGAAGAACCTGGCACTGCTCTCGCCTGATACAAAGATCTACTGCAACATGGAGCCCACGATGCTCTACTACAGGATCTCGCAGTCGAAGGCTCATGTAACGGTTGGCAAGGATGCGAAGTTCTACTGCCCGGATATACCGAATGTTGCCTGGAATCAGGATACCAGACCCTTTGGATATCAGGGGGTAAGGGATCTGATGAACAAGGTTTTCGAAGCGCTTAAGGAGGCAAAAGCATGAAGGGATTAAGAAAAGTTCTGACACCTTTTGCACCTGACCAGTCCGGCGCATCAGGCGTGCTCTATTCAATGGGCGCACTCACGGTGATCATTGATGCAGGCGGATGCACGGGCAACGTCTGCGGATTCGACGAACCCAGATGGCACGATACCAGGAGCGCTGTCTTCTCTGCGGGCCTCCGTGACATGGACGCGATCCTTGGACGTGACGAGCTTCTCGCATCGAAGATCAAGTCGGCAGCGGAGAGAATCGACACATCGTTTGTTGCGGTCGTCGGAACACCGGTTCCCGCTACGATCGGAACGGATTACAAAGCTCTTAAGAAGCTTATTGCAAGCAGGATCAATATTCCTGTTATTGCTGTGCCGACTAATGGAATGAAGCTTTATAACGAAGGCGAGAAGGAAGCCTACAAAGCGCTCATTGATGAGTTCGCCGCAGAGGATCCTTCTGATGCCAAAGAGCAGATCGTGCTGGGCATGACACCTCTTACGTATGGAAAAGATCATATCGATATATCGCTTGACGATATCAGGAATATCCGCGGCGTGGGAAAACTTATCGCTGCATCTTCCTCCGGAATCGATGCATGCATGTACTTGGGAAGAGAATATGAGATCGTAAGTCCTGTTTACAGGAACAACATTCCTGAGGGCATTAAGGGAAGGACTCTGGTATGCCACGACGAGGTGGTCGGAAAGACCTTAAGAGATGCCGGTGTTGATTGTGATATCGCGACTTTCTTTAAGCTCCACGACATAGTTAAGCAGGATGGCGATAAGAAGATAACCGAGGAAGATGAATTCATCGAAATGGTAAGAGAAGGCGGCTACGATACTGTCGCAGCTGATATATGCCTTAAGGAACTTGTGCCTGATTACGAAGGCAACTGGGTCGATCTGAAGTGTTTTGCAATAAGCGGGAGAACCTGATTTGATTACTAAGCGGATTAAAGTTTACGGCATAGTACAGGGTGTCGGCTTCAGGCCGACAGTCGCAAGACATGCTGCTTCTCTTGGAATAAAGGGAAGTGTATCCAACCTTGGTCCGTATGTTGAGATCTATGCGCAGGGTGAAGAACAGCAGGTGGATAGGTTCATAGATCTTTTAAGGACTCAGCCGCCGAAGCGCGCCGCTGTATTAAAGATGGACATTAAGGCAAAAGATGCTCCTGCATATGATGATTTCAATATCGTCGAGAGCGCGAAAACATCCGGCGAGATCTTTGTATCGCCTGATATTGCTATATGTGATGAGTGCCTTAAAGAACTCTTTGACAAGAACAACAGAAGATATCTGCATCCTTTCATCAACTGCACATGCTGCGGTCCCCGCCTTACTATTCTTGAAGCACTTCCTTATGACCGTGAGAGAACATCGATGAAGAGATTCCCGATGTGCCCTGACTGTGAGAAGGAATACTACGATCCTGCCACGAGAAGATATGACGCGCAGCCTGTATGCTGCAATAAATGCGGACCGGAAGTGTTCGTTCTTGATGATGAAAAGAACCGCAGAGGACGCGAGGCTATTACTTATGTCCGTTCTGTCATTGCCGGAGGTGGTATTGCTGCAATAAAAGGTATAGGCGGATTCCATCTGGCATGCAATGCATACGACAACGATGCGGTAAAAAGACTCCGTGAACTGAAGCACCGCCCGGCAAAACCTTTTGCCGTAATGATGAGAGACGAAAACGAAGTCCTGAAGAACTGCTATATAGAAGATTATCAGCGCGGTATCCTGACAGGCCACCAGAAGCCGATAATCCTGCTGGCAAAAAAAGAAGATTCCGCGATAGCAGAACAGGTGGCACCCGGCAATCCGATGCTCGGCGTAATGCTTCCTTATGCACCTGTCCAGAGCCTTATTTTCGATTACGATGACGGCATAGATATGCCTGCCTGCCTTGTCATGACAAGCGGCAATCTGTCCGGTCTTCCTATATGCAGGAACGACGATGACGTAAGAGCTGAGATCAGATCTTACTGCGATGTGGTTCTTACTCATAACAGAAGGATAATAATCAGGGCTGACGATTCGGTCATGGATTTCTATAACGGCAGACCCTACATGATAAGGCGCTCCAGAGGTTATGCACCTCTCCCGTACATGATGACAAAGCAGTTCAGGGGTTCTGTCATTGCATACGGCGGTGAGCTCAAGAACACATTCTGTGTGGCTGTTAACAGCCTGATGTATCCGTCTTCCTACATCGGAGATCTGACTGATCTTAAGGGTAAGAATGCGCTCAAGGAATCTGCAGGAAGGATGATGGAGCTCCTGGAAGCAAAGCCTTCTCACGCTGTGTGCGATCTCCATCCTTTATATAATTCATCCGCTGCGGCAGAAGAATCGGGACTTCCTCTTATCAGAGTCCAGCATCATTATGCACATATCCTCTCATGCATGGCAGAGAACGATTATACGGATGAAGTTATCGGAATATCCCTGGATGGCACAGGATATGGCACTGACGGAACGATCTGGGGCGGTGAGATATTGAGGTGCAGCCTCGACGGTTTTGAACGCGCAGGCCATATCAGGCCGTTCCTTCATACAGGCGGTGATATTGCCTCACGAGAAGGCTTCAGGATCGCAATATCGATGCTCATCGATATATTCGGTGATGAGGCAGAAGCAAAGTGCAATGAACTGGGGCTGATCAGGCAGGGCTCATTCAAAACATATAAAACGATGCACGATAACAGGATCAATACCGCCGTATCCACAAGCTGCGGAAGGCTTTTCGATGCTGCGTCGGCAATACTGGGGATCAGATATGAACAGAGCTTTGAAGGCGAAGCTGCAATTGCTCTCGAATTCAAGGCTATGGAATATGAGGGGGATAAGGTTTTCGACTTAGGAGAACTGATCGACGGAGATGTTATCGCAACTGACAGGATCATCCGATATCTTGCAGAAGAAAAGCTTAAGGGAAGTGACACAGCAAAACTCGCATATGCCTTCCACTATCTGCTTGCAAAAGGTGTTGCAAAGATGGCTGTGGCCAGGTCTGACGGTATAAAGACCGTCGCCCTGAGCGGAGGGTGTTACCAGAATAAGCTCCTGACCGGACTTACGGAAAGGGAGTTAAAAGAAAACGGCTATAACGTACTGCTCCACTCAATGGTTCCTCCGAATGACGGCGGAATAGCATTGGGTCAGGCGCTCTACGGGATGCATAAAATAAATAATCAGGAGGATATATAAATGTGTGTAGGTTTAGCTGCAAAGATCATCAGTGTTAAGGACGGTGTCGCAATGGTCGACTGCACGGGCGCGAAAAGGGAGATCTCCGCAGAGCTCCTTGATGACCTGGAACCCGGAGATTATGTCATGGTTCACGCAGGCTGTGCAATCGCCAAGATCACTGACGACGACAAATCGGAGACTGAAAAAGTATTAAAGGAGAATCTGGCATGACAGGCATCAACAGTACTGCTGATATGCGCAGATACCTTGAGACCTACGACGGACCTTCCGTAAGGATCATGGAAGTCTGCGGTACGCATACTCATGAGATCTTCAGGCAGGGAATAAGAAAGTTCCTGTCTCCCAAGATCAATCTTATCTCAGGACCCGGGTGCCCCGTGTGCGTAACTCCTGCAGCATATATCGATGAGGCTGTTTATCTGGCACTCGAGAAAGGCTGCACAGTAACGACCTTCGGAGATCTTGTAAGAGTTCCGGGAAATGTTAAGAGCCTTCAGAAGGCAAGAGCCGAAGGCGGCAAAGTTAAGATCGTCTATTCTCCGATCGATGCGGAAAAATATGCAAAGGACCATCCTGAAGAGCAGGTCGTTTTCCTTTCTGTGGGATTTGAGACAACGACGCCCTCTGATGTTATTGCCGTAAAGAATGCTGTAAAGGACGGGCTTGATAACTTTTCGCTCCTTACTGCAAACAAGACCATGCCGGGTGCTTATGAAGCTATGGCATCTTCGACTGATGCATATCTTTATCCCGGCCATGTTCATGCGATCATCGGAACGAAGCTCTGCAAAGATCTTGCTGAGCGCGGCATAAGCGGAACGATCGCAGGCTTTACGGGTGATGAGCTTCTGGCATCCCTTGCGGTAACCGTTAAGAACCTCTCCGAAGGCAAAACATTCTTTGTTAATGCATATCCGAGAGTGGTAACCGATGAGGGAAGTCCTGCTGCTGTTGCGCTCGTTGATAAATTCATGAAGTCCTGCGATGCCGAATGGCGCGGTATCGGCGTAATACCTGATTCCGGTGTTGAGCTCAGGGATGAATATGCAGATTACGATGCCAGAAAGAAGTATTCGATACCGAAGATGGAGTTTGAACGCAAGACGGCATGCAAATGCGGAATCGTTCTGCAGGGAAAGATCCTTCCGTCCGAGTGCCCTCTTTTCGGCAAGGTGTGCAACCCTGACAATCCTGTCGGCGCATG
>JAEFBC010000062.1 GCA_016292155.1 Saccharofermentans sp.
ACAAGCAGAGGGTCACAGGTTCGAGCCCTGTAGTTTCCACCAATGGTACGGCGCAGTAGTTCAGCCTGGTTAGAATGCCAGCCTGTCACGCTGGAGGTCGAGGGTTCGAGCCCCTTCTGCGTCGCCATTAACATTAGGCCGGACATCTTAAAGGTGTTCGGCCTAACTCTTGCTCAGATAGCTCAGTCGGTAGAGCAGGGGACTGAAAATCCCCGTGTCGGCAGTTCGATTCTGTCTCTGAGCACCAAAGCGTTAGAAAGCTCTTTCTTTTGCCCATAAATTGCAAAAGAAAGAGTTTTTGCTTATAGGGAGAAGATAATTAATGACGATAAGGAAAAGACTGACGCCGGCTCTTTCAACATTGCTGTTCCTTTTGACAGCAGTGGCTTGTCAGGTCGTTGCTATCAAGATCTTCCCTCATGTTGTAGGATCCACTCTTATTGAAGATAACGCATATATCCTTACGAGGATGATGGAAGGCTACCTAGTGGTCCTTACGGTCATCTTTGCGGTATTCACAAGATTCAAGATCCATTTCGAATGTTTAAATCCGGGAAAAGAGAGAGTCAAGAAAGATCTCATCATCAGCGCTGTCATCAGCGTTGTTCTTATCGGCGGCCTTTGTGTTGTGCGTGTAGTGCAAAATTTCTTTTTCCCTGAGATCGCAGCAAGGCCCTGGTTCGGAAGCCTTTATCTCGGAACTTATATGCGCTGGTTCTATCCCATCAGTGCGGTACTGCAGGAGATCTTCGTAAAGGGTGTTGTGGAAGACAACATCAGTGCTTCCTGCAAGAAATACAACAAGCATTTCTCCGTCTGGATGACGGCTTTATTCTTCTTCGTTCTCCACATGGGTTATGAACTTCCCATGATGTTCGGCGCTGCAATCCTTTGCGCTCTTACAGGTTATCTCTATGAGAAAAACAAGTCCGTATGGGGCAGCATCCTGATCCATTTTGTCATCGGATTTATGCCGAAGATAATCGGAGTCTCACGCTGATCAGCAATTTGTCATAACATTGTTACAAAGCCTGTAATATAGGGATATTACAGTTTGTTGACATTACGTTTTCGCCTCACTTTTAATAATAATGCTTATGCTATACTCCAAAATATCTAGTCATGAAAAATTGCGATTTTGCAAGCTTTTGAGGTATTTATGGAGACGGACAATCTTACTAAATTTCGCAAGATAGTTGCCGGTTTGGAGCCCGCTAAGAGAGAGGCTCTTATGGCCCGCATGAAGGGCATGTCCAAAGAAGAGGCCATGGTTCTGGTTAACCGCATGGTCGAGATTTCCGAGCAGCGCAAGATCGAGATCACGGCAAGACCCAAGGTCCTCGCCGGAGGCGGCAGGGAAGTCTCTGCGCCTGTGGCTGATCATGAAGTAACAAGACCACGCACATATAGAGAAATGCCTGACATCTCAGGTATTGAGATCGTAAAAAATCCCGACAGAAGAACTCCTTCCACCCGTGCGGTAAGACCTCAGCAGCGTCCGATTAAGAGGACTGAGCCTGCTGTGGCAAGAGCCGGAAGGAATCAGGTAGCAATGATGATCGCTCAAAGAGCGCGTGAAGCATTTGAGGCTCAGCAGAAGAAGACGAGAAATCAGGTTCTCACAAGAAAGATCCTGAAGAAAACCCTTAAATATCTTGGCAGAGTCATGTGCGTTGCAGTTACGACACTTGCGCTCGTTCTTGCAGGCTTTTACACATTCCTCGGAATCATCATGAAGGGACCTTCCCCTCATTTAAGAGACCAGTTCGTTCCTTCAGTTATGGAATCTTCTGCAGGCGGTGTTCTTGCCAGAATGATCCTTTCTGACGAGGAGATCGACGCTATCCTTAATTCAAACAAGACACAGGCATTCGATGAGATCACTGACACGACACTTGTTAACGCCATGGCAGCAGAGCAGAAGCAGAAGGCTGAAGATAATGCAGCGGCTGTAAACGAGCTCGATCCTGACGGTGACGGCATTGAAGTGCACGACGTATCAGGCCCGATGTATCACGGAAAGATGCTTGTTATCTACGATCCTTCCCGCATCATGGTCGCTACGATCGATAACTATAACCACAACGGTGCAGGCCTTACATTAAAGCAGCTCATCGATAAGTACGGCGGCGTCGGCGGTATCAACGGCGGACAGTACGAAGATACAAACGGCATGGGTATTGGCGGCTGGCCTGAAGGCATCGTTATCTCCGAAGGCAAGCTCCGTATGGGCAGCAAGGGCGGCACATATAATGTTTACGGCCTTACAAAGGACAATGTCCTCGTAGTAGGCAGCATGACAGCCCAGAAGGCATTAGATATCGGTGTAAGAGACGCTGTATCTTTCGGTCCTGCACTTATCGTCAACGGCGTTGCTGCAAAGTACAGCGGTGCAGGCGGCGGACTTAACCCCAGAACAGCAATCGGCCAGAGAGAAGACGGCGCTGTCCTTTTCCTCGTTATCGAAGGAAGAAAGACTTCTTCAATGGGCGCTACAATGGCTGACCTTATCAAGGTAATGCAGGATTACGGCGCAGTTAACGCAGCTAACCTGGACGGCGGAATGTCCTCTGCAATGTGGCTTTACGACGATGAACTCGTATCAAGTTCATCCATAAGAGTATCTCGCCAGATGCCTACGGCTTTCATTATCCTTCCTCCGAAGGACGGAACTGCACAGGGCACGGAGGGTTAAATGAAATCCTCACAGACTGACATCAGAAGCAACAGCACTAAGGAAAACGGGAAGGGGAAGATAAACTACTTCCTCGTTTTTCTGATTTGCTGGCTTGTTGTAGTGGCAGGCTTTATCGGCTGGTTCCTTTTAAGGTTCAATGATTTCGCGGCAAACTACGAAGCGCAGTACCAGGCATCGCTCCCTATCCATAAGGCAGAAGAGATCACCAAGCATTTTAATGATCACGATGTCGACTATATCCTCGAGAACATGACCGAGAAGCCCCCTGTTACAGGCTTCGAAAATGATACAGTCGTAAGAGATTACATCACGGAACTTCTTGCGGATAAGACTTTCTCGTGTTCTGAATCAGATAATTCCAGTGAGGCAGCTCCCGAGTTCAACGTTAAGACTTCAGACGGATTCCTTGTTGCAAAGATCAATCTCTCTGAAGACAGCACAAAGAAGCTCCCTTATGGTTTTAAGGCATGGAAGGAAAACGGACTTGTTTTCTATACCGCGGCATCAGTTGAGGTTAATGTATCTGCACCTGAGACTTATACGGTCTATGTAAACGGAATAGAACTTACTGAGGGTAATCTTGCAGGCGATATCAAGGAATCAGAGCTTACGCAGTATGTTGAGCCTTACGGAAGGATCCCAGGCACTTCGACTTATAAGGTTACAGGCCTTTACAAAAAGCCGGTAGTAACTGCGAAGGACTATCTCGGTCATGAGTGCGACTGCGTTTACGATGAGAAGACTGATACTTATACTGTCGGATTCATCAAGGATTTCGAAGGCAGGGAAGAGCTCTCACAGTATGCAATAAAGTTCGCTTCGACCTTTGCAAACTTTGTCTCGCAGGATGCCGGAGCATATGCTCTTGATAAGTATTTCCCGAGCGGAAGCAAGGCATTGAGCTACATCAAGCGCAACTCTTCAAGAGAACTCTATACGAACCACGGAAAAGTTGAGATCAAGAACGGCCAGATCAAGGATGTTACGGTATTCTCAGATGAGATCGTCTACATGGAAGTCTATGTTGAACAGCACATGCAGATGTATTTCGGATCCAAAGAACCTGAGGTGCTTCCGACAGACGCCCACGTATATTTCGTGAAGATCAAAGGCAAGTGGTACGTAGGCGGGATCCAGTACTAAAACAAAGCTTAAAGCCCTCACAATGAGGGCTTTTTAATTGCCGTAGTTTTACCGCAGAATACTTCTTTTTGTAACGCACATGAAACTTTGTCCTTTATTTAAAATGATACAATCACAGTAGAGTATTATCGGACAATTCTCTAAGGGGGTACATGGCCTTGGATTTTACATATTCTAACGACGGTTTCCTGCCGTACGAGTCTTTTGACTACATCTTCGGTGAGCGCGAGATGCCTGAATTCGGCAAGGTCGCATCACCTTTTATGAAGCCTCTCAAGACATGGAAGTTCTATCTTGCGAACGGTCAGTCCGAGATCCCGTTCGGCGTTATGAATTCCTCTTTCGACGATTCAGACTGGCCTCTCGTAAACTGCCCTTCTACATGGCAGACAGAAGGCTTCGGACTTCCCCAGAATCTTATCTACGATTACCCTGAAAGACTTGCTCAGGATACAGCAAGGAAAGAAGAGACGATAAGCGACAAGTATGTTCTTAAGTCTGTCGGCAATGACGATGACGAAGTGGGCATCTACAGGACCACTGTCGTATTTAAGCCCGAGGACATTGACAGAGCGCTTTATCTTGAGACATCCGGTATCTGCGGAAGCTTCAAGGTGTTCGTTAACGATAAGCTCCTCTGCAATTCTCATGCGCTCTATACGAGAAAGAGACTTCTCATCTCAGGTCTTGTTAAGGCCGGTGTTAACCAGATCACGATCATCGTAAACCGCTATGACAGGGACGACAGCGGACATATCATCCTTGATGCGATGAACTACGGTTTTGCAGGAATCTTCAGACCCATCATGATCGTTGAGGATTCTCTGCTCGAGTTATCGAACCTTCATATCCAGCTCGAATATGTTCCTTCGGCTTATATCTCCGAAGTCGCGAAAATGGATGCCCTGGCTACGCGCTCATCCGTATCCCGTGTCCCTCACGGCGACTTCATGATCAAAGTCGACTTTACGATGAGGAACCACACAAATTACATGATCCCCTATTCCGTCCGTATATCGCTTCTTGAGGCGAGGGCGGAGTACGATCCTTATAAACTCCCATTCGTCAATATCAAGGGCCAGAGCGAGCCTGTAGTGGGCGTAGTGGACACTTTGAAGGACACAAGGGCCAGCACGGATTTCGTTGCACTTGATGTTGCACAGTGGTCAGACTGCACACCGGTCCAGTACGACATCGTTTTCGAGGTCATGGATTCGGAAGGAAAAGTCATCTGCGCGAAGAAGAAGAGATTCGGCTTCAGAACGACGGAGATCGTTCAGGATAAGCTCAATATCAACGACCGCCGCGTTAATCTGATGCTCGTTAAGTACTACGAGTTCGATCCGCAGAACGGTATCGCCGTTCCCCAGGACCGTATGCGCCAGGATATCATCCTCATGAAGCGCGCAGGCATCAACGGCGTTATTGCTGACGGTATGCCTTTGTCTGACGAATTCTTAAATCTCTGCGACCAGTACGGTATGTACGTAATCGCGACATCAGCTGATTTCTATATGAGAGATTATGTCGAGAGCTGCATGAACCATCCGTCAGTCGTTATGTGGGGATTCCAGAAGTACAACTTCAATTATGAGGCAGCAAGCAGAGTAAAGCATGAGTGCCTCCTTATAGACGATACAAGGCCCTGGTATTCCGAAGCAGTTGTTGCAGCATCTTCAGGCAAGAAGGGAAAGCCCATTGAGAGAATATCCGATATGAAGCCGCTGCCGAGTGAGGCAGGCGCTGTTTTCGGACCTTGGGAAGATCTCTGTCTCGACAGAAAGAAGATCTTCGGCCTCAACAGGACAGGAAGAAATCTCTTCGAATCTATTCCCGGAAGAACCAGATTTACCGATGACGACACACTCTATAAGTGGATTCATCACGCAGATCTCGTAGGCGGGAAGCAGAAGGAGAATTCATGTATCGGTCAGGGAATCGTTGACGCAGAGCGTAACCCGCATCCGATCTATCTTGATATCAAGAAGCAGTGCCAGTCCATTGCGATCTTTGCATCAGCAGGCGACCCGGCAACTCTTACGATGCGTAATTCCAACCAGTTCGGCTATACACAGGAACTGGATCTCGAATGGAAGATCCTTCTCGGCGGCAGGGCCATCATGTCAGGAAGAGGCATGATCCCTGAGATCGAACCTTTCGGCTCAAGAACTCTGAAGTTCCCGTTTGCCACTGAAGTGTTCACGACACCCGGCTGGGCACAGGGCAAGGCTGAGTTCGTTGAGATGTATATGAACGCGCTCTCGAAAGAGCTGGTTTTCGACATCACATTGAAACTCCACAAGGATACCTATTATGCGAAAGCAGGCTATGAGGTTGCCTTCTATCAGGACGTTCTGACAGACCAGATCGCAAGTCCTGTAGCAGAGGATATCTCTTCTGCAGCAGGTTTGGGAAGCGGCGAGAAGTCCCAGGCAAATCCTGCGATGCAGCTTGGCTCAGGCAAGTCTCCTAACAGCGGCCTTAATACAGGAATAGACAGCGATGTTGCACTCCCCGGCATGGACGATCAGGCTCTTCTTACAGAAGAAGACGGCGGAAGGCTGGAGAGAATGAATCAGTCTTCAGATCTCAGCGATTATCGGGATGATTTCTCACCTGAAGAGGAGATGATTTCTGACGTTATTACGCATAACTCTGTATCAACTGTATCTCACGGTCTTCTCGTAGGATTAGGCAACTTCAGGATCGGATTCTCCAGAGAGCCCGGAAGCCTTGAGAGGCTTGAGATCGCAGGCTTCAACTTCCTTAAGGGACCTCTCATGCCGAGCTTCTACCGTTGTCCTTCAAATATCGACAGAACAGACAGAAGCTTTATCCTTGCACGCACCGTATTCTCCAAGGAGAGCGATTACGAGCATATCCAGAACTCCATTAAGTTCATCGGAACCGAGTACGGCAGCAGAGACGGCGAGTTCACCATGATCTCACGCTATAAGTCTTTTGCGATGCACGGAGAAGTCCTCGTATTCTATGAAGTCCCCAAGGCTGATACAGTGAGAGTAACTCTCGAGTTCAAGCCTAAGTACGATATGGTCAGATATGGTATAAGATTCCCCATAGTAAAGGATGACTGCGTATGTTCATGGTACGGCAGAGGTCCGGGTGAATCCTATGTAGACCGTAAGAATGCAGCAAGATTAGGTGTTTATTCCGCAGGTGCAGGCAAGATCTATCACCCTTATGCAAGACCTTCGGAGAACTCATCTCACGCTGATACGCAGGTAGTTAAGTTCACAAACGGAGACGGTGACTCTATTGAGATCAGAAGGATCGGATATAACCCGAAGTTCGATTTTACGGTACTTCCTTATACTCCTGAGCAGATGAACGAGTTCCTGCACGAGGAACAGCTCATGAATAACGATTTCTGCGAATTTTTCGCTGACTTTGCCTCAAAAGAGATCGAGAGAACGAAGGATAATATATCCACTCAGCCCCTTAAGAAGGACGTTAAGTACAGGGAAACATTTGAGATACGTCTCGTGCCTTCACAGAGCTGAACAAAAAATCAGAACAGTCTAAAGGAGAACAATAATGGATAACAAGGAAAGAATGCTCGCAAACCTTCCTTATAAGTCATGGATGGACGGACTTAATGAGGAACGCATGGAATGTAAGAAGAAGCTTTACGAGTACAATAATATGCATCCCGAAAAGCAGGAGGAGAGGGAAAAGCTCCTCCGTGAGATCTTAGGCAAGACCAAGGAAGGCTACCTCTGCATTGAATCGCCTTTCCACTGCGACTATGGTTACAACATCGAAGTCGGAACAGACTTTTTCGCAAACTATAACTTCATAGTCCTTGATGTAGGCAAGGTTAAGATCGGCGACCACTTCATGTGCGGCCCTAATGTTCAGATCTGCACAGCAGGACATCCCATTCATCCCGAATCAAGGAATTCCGGCTATGAATACGGAATTGACATTACCATCGGTGAGAATGTCTGGATCGGCGGCAACGTGCTCGTCTGCCCGGGCGTTACGATCGGCAATAATGTCGTAATCGGCGGCGGAAGCGTAGTAACCAAGGACATTCCCGACAATGTCGTAGCTGTAGGCAATCCCTGCCGCGTGTTAAGGGAGATCACTGAAGAAGACAGACATTATTATTTCCGCGACAGGAAGTTCGACGTCGACGATTATATGTAATTGTTTTTGAATTATTACTTGAGTTTAATGCCCGGCTGGATTGCCGGGCGTTTTTATGAGTATGCGAAAAAATACAGGCGGAATTACAGGCACCGCCTGGAGTTCCGCCTGGAAAATGACTGTTTTAAGCCCAGACTTCAGGTTAAACATCAGGCGCCGCCTGGAGTTCCGCCTGATATGCGGCAAAACATGCGGCAGCGCCGTTCATTCTGCCGTTCAAAATGCCGTTTTTAGCCCAAATGAACGGCAAAACATGCGGCCGCGCCGTTCATTTCGCCATTCATTTCGCCGTTCATATTCAGAATTACGGCTAAAAGTTCGGCTACGGCCTGGAAAACAGCCTGGATTATTGCCCAAAACCGCGAAAATCACGGCTAAATGTACGGCTACAGCCTTGAAAACACCCGCGATTTGGACCCTCGCAAAAACTCTAAAAAACGATTATTGCTTTAGTCAATTAAATGGTACACTAAATTCATAATTATCTTGGAGGGAAGATCTATGAATAAATGGACCAGGGCGGCCATACCGGCTTTGTTGATTCACTGTTCTATCGGTACGGTCTATTGTTGGAGCACGTTCAAAGCATCTATAGCGGAAGCTATAAAGATGAGTCCTTTTGCAGTAGGCTGGGCATTCAGCTTGGCGATCTTCTTTCTCGGTATGTCAGCCGCTTTTGCGGGCAAGATCGTTGAACAGAACATTCACAGATCTTCACTCATATCGGCTATCTGCTTTACTGCAGGTATGCTGGGCACCGGAGCTGCGATCAAGTTCTTCCAGGGACCTTTGGCCCTGATCCTGATCTATATCTTCTACGGATGCATAATGGGAATCGGTCTTGGCATCGGTTACTTAACGCCTGTTAAGACTCTGATGCTCTGGTTTAAGGACAATAAAGGTCTTGCAACCGGCATATCCATCATGGGATTCGGACTTGCAAAGGCGATTGCAACTCCCATTATGGAGTTCCTCCAGAACAAGTTCGGCATTGCTCCGATGTTCTTTATCCTCGGATGCGTTTATTTTGTAATGATGTTTGCAGGACATCTCCTTCTTAAGAAGCCTGAGGGTTGGGTCGAGGATAAGGCCGTCAACAGCAGCTTCAAGGCCACATCGATGTTTAAGGACAAGACATTTATCGGCATCTGGCTCATCTTCTATATCAATATCCACTGCGGTCTCATGCTTATCACATATGAGAAGCAGCTCCTTAATGAGAAGTTTGCAGGTCTTGCGATCCTTGCCACGATCGTTGCGGTAGTTCCTTCGGTTACTGCTGTATGCAACGCTTTGGGACGTATCGGCTATTCCACCATATCGGATAAGATGAAGGACCGTGCTACTGTATACGGCATAATTTTCCTGTCCTGCGTGGCGCTCTGCGGGCTTTCCGCTCTTGCAGGAAACGGCTGGGTCATCATAATTCTTCTCATGGTCATCAACCTGGGTTACGGAGGCGGCTTCTCCACATTGCCTGCGCTTCTCGAATCAAGGTTTGGAATGAAGAATATCTCAAAGATCCACGGCCTTTCGCTTTCGGCATGGGCTGTTGCCGGAATCACGGGCAACAATCTTTCAGAGATCATCCTTTCCAATACGAATAACAACTATACGGTCATAATCATTACCGCCATGATCCTCTACGCTGCTGCGGGAGTTATTTATTTCACTATGGTAAAGGCGAAGAAATCCTGATATGCCTATTTGCGTTTCAACAGAGGTAATGAGAGCAAGTGACAAGTGGACTATCGAGAACCTTGTTCCTTCAAAAGAACTGATGGAAAGAGCCGGAAGGGCTATTTTCGGGCAGGTGGAATGGAAAGCACCTGTCGGTATCATATGCGGCAAAGGCAATAACGCGGGCGACGGCTTTGTCGTTGCGTCGCTCCTTAAAGATCACGGGATCGATTGTGAGATCGTTCTCCTTTACGCTGACGCTTTCTCTGAGGACGGGAAGTATTTCTATGACAAGTGCATCGAAAAAGGCGTGCGGAGCGTAACTGAGGGCAATTACGGCGCTTATAACACCATTCTCGATTGTATTTTCGGAACAGGGTTTAAGGGTGAAGTAAAAGAGCCTGCGAAAACCGCGATAGAGAACATAAACTCATCCGGTGCTTATGTAGTTTCCGCAGATATAAACAGCGGGCTTAACGGAGACACGGGTCTTGGCGATCTTTATGTGAGATCTGACCTTACAGTTTCGATCGGAACGTTTAAATACGGGCATTTCCTCGGGCATGCAAAAGAAGCCATGAAGGATAAGGTCAACTGCGATATCGGGATAAAGATAATAGGGGAGACTAAAGAACTTGACTGACAGTAAAGTATTGTATGTAACTGATCTTGACGGAACGTTGATGAGGTCCGATATTACGATCTCAGATTATACCGTCAGGACGATAAACGCGCTTGTTGATAGAGGAATGAATTTCACATATGCGACGGCCAGATCCATCGAGAGTGCAAGACCTATCGCGGGCGGCCTTAAGCTGAAGCTTCCTGTTATCACGAGAAATGGTGCTGTGCTTGCAGACAATAATACCGGCAGGCACATAGAGAAGTCTGTCTTTACAGCTGATGAAGTGCAGCTGTTGAAGGAGACGCTGGAAGAATTGCCTTTATGCGGTTTTGTGTCCTGCTTCATAGGTGAGAAGATGATCAAGACCTATATGGAAGGTTCGCATACAGAAGCATTCCAGGGATATATCGATTACTATAAGGATGATCCCATGATGGCCTCGAAAACCAATATTGAGGACATGTTCTGCGGTGAGCCCGGCTATGTCACGCTGTTAGGTGAGAAGGAATACATCAGACCGATTTATGAGAGGGTAAAAACATATCAGGGCTGGGAATGCCTGTTCCAGAAGGATACTTACAGGGATGAATACTGGCTCGAGATCTGCCCCCGGAACTGCACCAAGGCAAAGACCATCCTAAAGCTTAAGGAAAGATACGGCTTTGAAAAGCTCGTCGTATTCGGAGATGCACTAAACGATATCCCGATGTTTGAGATAGCGGATGAAGCATACGCAGTAGAAAATGCCATAGACAGTCTGAAGGCAATCGCAACGGGCGTGATCGGTAATAACAACGAAGACTGTGTCGCACAATTCCTGAAGAATATAGAAGCTTCCTGATATCAGGAAGCTTCATCTAATACTGTCTGTATTCTTCTTTGCATTACCGGGATTATGTCATCCAATGATTTGTTTCCGTTGAAATATGCAGAAGATTCTTCTCTTAATATGTCTTCTATAGCCTTACCGAGATTGGTTCCGCCGTATGAGCCGGAGAGAAGCTCGATATACTTGTCAATTGAATCTGCAGGTACTCTGTCATTCTCGGTGGGCTTATGGCCCAGCTCCATCTGGAGATTGTTATCGTCGTTATACTCACTCAGCTGTTTCTCGGCAATTGCTCTTAATGCCTTCTTGTTGATAGGATTGCTCCAGGATTCGACCTGGACATCATATGAGAGAAGGATCTTTATATATTCGACGCATGCTTCAGGAAAAGCCGATCTGTTGGATATGCTTACGAATTCGCTGGAGATCGTCTGAGGACCTCTGCCGTCAAATGAGGGAAGACCATAAACGCCTACGCCGTTGCCGAAATTACGGTAGCCGTCGATGAAACTGTCAAAGGAATAGAGGTTACCGTACTGTGCACCGAGCCTGCCTGCAATAACTGCATTGTGTGCATCGATCTGGGCCTGAACAGCCGCGACTGAAGAATTATGTTCGTAAACACCGGTTTCATCATAATCGTAACTATTGCGTCCGTTTACCTCAACATATTCAATGAGCTTACGGAATTCCTCACCTTTAAGATTGACCTTGCCGTCCTTGATGAAGAGGTCGCTCATGTTCATGAAGAGCTTGGAGAAGTATTCTGCTTTGCCCATGTTGTAACCGGAAGTGTAACACATCGGGTCGTTTCCGTTGCATCTGTCCTTTACAAACTCCGCATATTCATCGAACGTGAAGCCTTTCTGTCCGGATGGTATATTTGCAGAAGCGGTCAGTATTCCCGTTGCGGAAATATCAAGAGGGAAGCGGTATATCTCATCGCCCATCATTGATGCTTCAATGGCATTGGTGAAGTAGTCGTCCTTATATGCTCCGTTTGCAAGATCGAGGTAAGGCGCAAGATTTACATAACGTCCGCTTATTCCGGGATCTGCAGGCGGATCTGACGATCTGATGATGTCGGCATCGACATCAATCGGTTCCATGTTCTTGTCATAAGGGAAAACATACTTAAGGAAGTATGAATCATTGCTGTTATTAAACTTATAGAGTGCAAGAAAATCAATCGTCTCCATATTGACTGAATCCTTATCGTTGGAAAGAGTAAGGACAGTCTTGCCGGCATGAGGATTTTTTGCCTGCTTTTTAAGGTGCATGATCTTATAGTTGCCCCATCCGTAAAGGCTTGTCGGATCGTATTCCTCACCGCCTAAGATGATTTCGCTGCCATCTTCGGAGACATAAAGGATCTTGGATTCTATGGTGTCAATAAGAGATGCATCGATATCAAAGTATCCACAGATAGGCTTAAAATCTCCTGTCTGGCTGTCGACATAATTAAGACCGTTGAAGTCTCTTGCGAACATCTTGCCGGATGTATATTCAAGTTCATAGCTGCTTGTTCCGTATAAGGATTCGATCTCTTTTATCTCGGTTGTGCTTCCTGAGAAATCGATCATGAGGAATACGTCTTCTGCTGATCTGAGGTAGACAGGCAGGATAACCTTGCCATTCTCGGCAGGTATTATCTCACCATAATCCTCATAAGTCGCATTGATTATCTCGTAGAGTTCAAGTCTCTCGACGCCTTCCGGCCTGACGACCATTAGTTCCTCATAGAATCCGCCGGTGCCATCATCCGTATCATATTCAGCAAGCCTGATAAGATAATTACCTGAAGCAGAATATATATCTCTGATCTCAAGGTTTCCCTGGTTAAAAGAGTAACGTTCATCATAAGCGGCTATGGAAAAATTCTGGCCGTTTAACAGATAGGTATACCTCTGATCTTTATTATTTGTATCAACTATCTGTTCAAGGGTGTTCATCTTATTATCCGTGATCCAGGCTTTGCCAAGCATACTGTAACGGCCGGGGGACAACACCTTTGCATAATTTGTTTTGTTCAGAAGTTTACCGTCGAAAGAAAACTCAAGGATAGACTGGTCATAATACTTGAGGATCTCATCTTCCTTCATATCTTTACGGTACTCGAAATGCTTAGTTGCGTCTGCCTTAATGAATATCGATGAATCAGTAGCACCGATAGTCTCAAAACCAGTATATTCATACTCTTCTTTAGGATAGAAGGAATTCAGATAGAACTTGTCACATGAATACCATGTGTCATCTTCTTTGATTACCTGATAATCCTTTTTCTTAGATGAGCATGAGATAGCAGGCACAGCGATAAGCACTGCCAGAGTTAATGATAAAAGCTGTTTTCCATTGAGAGTTTTCATACGCTTATTCTAAACCAATCTTTCCGGGAAAAGAGTAAAGATTCGGGAAACATTTATCTCCGCAAATTGATTTGAAAAACGTTTAGGA
>JAEFBC010000010.1 GCA_016292155.1 Saccharofermentans sp.
CTTTATGAATTACGCCAGAACAGTCGCAACTGAATATGGTCTTGTAAGAGGCATCGTCAAGGACGGGTGTCATGAATATCTCGGCATCCCCTACGCTGCGCCTCCGGTGGGCGATCTGGCGTTTAAGCATCCTGTACCGCCAGAACCCTGGAACGGCATTCTGGACGTCGTCAGGGGCCCTATAAGCCCTGTTCAGGGCACGGGTCGCTCCACCATCTCGCTCGACGGCAGGGACTGCCTGTATCTCAACGTGTTTGTACCTGAAGATATTGAACCCGGCGCTCCGGTAATGGTCTGGATCTACGGCGGCTCTTATGCGAACGGCGGTGTCGGCCGCATGAGCGAGGACTCCGATGAGCTCTCCTACGATATGGCCAGGTTCGCGCGTGAGACGAAGACGGTCTGCGTTAACTTCAACTACCGTCTTAATATGGAAGGTTTTCTGAACCTTCATTTCCTTGATAAGAATTTCGATCAGAACAACGGCCTGTTCGACCAGATCCTGGCCCTCAAGTTCATCCGCAACAATATCCACCGCTTCGGCGGGAATGCCGATAACGTAACGGTTTTCGGGCAGAGCGCAGGCGCAGCATGCATGCTCGTGCTGATGGGTAATAAGGAGACTTCTGGGCTGTTCGACAAGGCGATCGTACAGTCGGCGTGCGTCGGATCTTTCTGGACCGAGAAGCAGAGCCAGCGCCTGACCTATAAGTATCTGGATTTCCTGGGCGTCAGTCCCTCCGAACTCGGCCGCCTCAAGGATATTTCCATCGATAAGGTCCACGAGGCGAACCGCCTGCTCAAAAAGCTCGTGCTCCGCGAAGGCAACGCCAATTGCTGCTTCTCGCCCACAATTGACGGTGTCACCATTCCGGATAAGCCCGGCGAGATGGCCAAGAGCTTTAATAAGCCCGCCCTGATCGGCACGACCAGCCAGGAAGGCGACCTCTTCGTTATGAACATTCCCAACGTGGCGCTTCCGCTTGCCGCCTTCTGGTTCAAGTTCAAGTTCCACCCCGGCAAAGGCGCACACCGCCTTATGGCAGACGACTTTACCGCCAATTTCTACAGAAATCCCGCCCACGACATCGCACGCAATATGGCAGGCGACGCCTGGGTCTACGAATACCGTTACCAGACGCCCAACATGCTCAAGGCCGGCTCCGGCTGCTGCCACGCATGCGAACTGCCGTTGCTGTTCGGCAAGTCCAATGCCTTCATCAGCATCGATGACCCAGTCTCCCAGCGCGTCGGTGAGAAGCTCCGCGAGATCTGGAGCGGATTTGCGTATAACGGCACCCTGCCGTGGAAAAAGTTTAAAGAAGACGGCGAGGTCAAGGGTATCGACTAAGCTTTTTTGCCACCCCCTTAAAACGCATCAACAGAGCGGTTTAACATTGTTAAACCGCGTTTTTTATGGCCACAGAAGGCCTGTTTTCGCGCTTAAGAACGAAAAGGTGAACAAAACACCCCTCTTTTCCTACATTCATTGGGAAAAGTGTAGATTACAAGATTAATTCCCTCTTGTATAATGGGTTTATAGACAATTCCTTTTTGCGGGGTGGAATAATATGGTTGTATCAACAAAGGGACGTTACGCGCTGCGCGTAATGATCGATATCGCGAAGTACGGCAAGGACGGTTATGTCACGCTGAGCGGTATCGCTGAAAGACAGAATCTCTCGGAGAAGTATCTCGAGTCGATCATCAAGATGCTCGTGCAGAACGACCTGGTCAAGGGCATGCGCGGCAAGAACGGCGGTTATAAGCTCTCACGCAGCGCCGATGAGATCACGGCCTGGGACATCATCTCTGTTACCGAGAACGACTTCTACGTCGTTGCATGCATGGATCCGAAGGCTCCGAAATGCGACAGGATCAATTCCTGCGTAACTCTTCCCATGTGGAAGGATTTCAGCGAGACAATGGAGACATTCTTCAGGAAGTACTCGATCGCCGAACTGGCTGAAAAAGAAGGCTAAGATAATATCCTGTAATTAAGCAATGAAACAGGGCGTCTAAATAAACAGTGACGCCTTTTTTTATGCCATATTTTCGGAAACCGCCCCTTACAGCCCTCTCTCCTTCAAGCCCTGAACGAGGTTTACGTAGAACTCTCTGATGTCGAAGCCGTCGATGTTCTCGCGATTGAGGTCGATCATGTCGGCGTGGGAGATGCCGCGGAGGCCGCGGTTGGTGAGGAACTGATAGTTAGGACCCCACTGGAAGGATTCTTCACCGACCAGGCCGTCGTTGTAGCCGTCGAAATGCTTGACGAAGTGATAGCTCATGTTCAGAGGGAACCTGCCGTTAACGGCGTGATTGAGCTTGGAGCCGAAGCTCTGGGTGTAGATGCCGTCGAACTGGTAAGCCATCGGTTCCATCTCTTTGTTGAGCTGCTCGACGCCTGCTTTGGTCAGGTCGGTAACAGCCTTTACGAAGTCAGGGTTGACGTCGCCTGCGAGCTTCGCGCCTTTGTTATATGCTGCAGCTACAGTATTTCGGAGATTCTCGGGAGCCTTGTTCATAAGGTATTCGGCGAATTCGCAGCCGTGGTGCGGCGTGTTGATCGTCGTAAGGGATGCAACGTAAGGTGCCATGCCTAACATGGATACGCAGTAGCGTGAATCAAGGCCTCCCTTGCTGTGGGCGATGATGTTGACCTTCTCGGCGCCGGTCTCTTCGAGGCATTTGACGATAGCCTTCTTGAGCTGCAGAGCGCATGTGTGGACGTCGCCTGCGGATTCCTGGCCGCCGTAGTAGATCGTCGCGCCGTTCTTGATGAGCTCGGCGGGAACACGGCCCCAGTAATTCAGGTGCTCGGAGTCGCGGAAGAAAACGCCGTGGACCATGAGGATCGGGTACTTTGTCTTACAGACCTGAAGGGGCTTGCGCTCTTCATTGCGCCAGTATCTCTGGCTCTCTTCGCGGACTTCGCGCCCTGCGATCCTGACTATTATCGAGAGTACGAAAAGATTGGCAATAGGGATCATGCCGCAGAAGATGCCGATAAGCCTCATTCTGATGCCGATCTGCTTGGATGTTAAGTAAACGAGGATGATTCCTGTCCAGAAATAAAGATTCAAAAGGCCGAGTGTCACGCAGGCATATGTGATGATCGCGGGCCACCCCAGCTGTTCATGGAAGAACAGCGACGCGATAAATGCCGGAACGACTATGAGCAGTGTGTACGGGAATACCGCTAAGATCGTGTTGCCGTATGAACATGTTTTGAGCCTGAAGCCTGCGATGCCCGACGCGTACTGGCCGGGGAATATGAATGCAAGAACAGCAAGCACTACTGTGAGCGCTATGAACCAGTAACTGAACTGATATAGAAATGTCGAAAGGCACGATGCTGTGACAAAGATGCCGTCTAATACTTTTATTGCCGGTTTTTCTTTAAACACTAAGAATCACCTTCTTTAATAATCTTAACTGCCGGCGGGGAACGCCGGCAGCTATGTATTGAATGTTCTTTTATTGTATCAGCACAAGAGCTCTTGTGGTTAGAGGTTTATTACCAGCTTGCGGAATCACCGTAGTTGTAATCCTTCTTGCGCGTGCCCTCGCCGCCACGGACCTGGTTGGCTCTTTCCTGAATTTCCTTGATCTTATCTTCAGGACTCATTGGCTGTTCAGGTCCGTCGTTGTTGCCGCCTTCAGGCTCATTGCCGCCCTCGTCTCCCGGTGTGGGAGTAGGTGTGCCGTTGCCATCGCCTGAAGTAGGTGTGGGCGTTCCGGTGCCGCTTTGTCCGCCGGGTGTAGGTGTGGGTGTTCCGGTACCGTTTTGTCCTCCCGGTGTAGGTGTAGGAGTGCCGTTATCCCCATTCGGAGTAGGCGAAGGTGTTCCTGAACTGCCGTCAGGTGTAGGTGAAGGCGTTCCGGAATTGCCTCCGGGTGTAGGCGTAGGTGTAACCGTGCCGCCGTTAGGGCTGTCCGTCGGTGTTGCCGAAGGAGAAGGCGTAGGACTCTCATCGCCGTCCGGCTTGGATGTCGGCGTGGGCGAAGGAATAGGATCGTTAGGATCTCTTGTAGGCTGAGGCTGTTCCGGAGGCGGTGTAGGTGTGGGTGTAAGCGGCTGCTCGTACTTGTTTCTCAGCTCCTCGATAAATTCATTGATCTCGTTGTAGAGCTTCTGGGCAGCATAGTAATGACCGGTATTATCCTCGTTCGCACAGTCCTTCTCGGCGAGGATGCTCTTGGCAGTCTCGCAGATCTTGATGGCGTCCTGATAGTTTGTCTGATCGATCTTCTTTACATTGATGGGCTCAACATAAGCAAGAGCGTAGTTAACTCTGATCTTGCAGTCGTAGGGCTCATCGGGCTTGAGGTTCAAGGCTGCCTGGTACTGCTGCTTGGCCTTGGTGTGATTCCTGAGCCTGAAGTAGAGATTGCCCTTGTTGAAGCTGTTGATATAAGGCTGTGTGAAGCCTAAGAAACCGAGTTCGTTCTCCTGATAGACGCCGCTGTCGTAGTTCTTGATAAACTGTCTGTTGCTGTAGTAATTAATTACCAGCACAGCAAGAATGAGGGCAGTGACGAACCAGATTGCGATAGTTATCTTCTTCAGCATAGCGTCATGTCCTCCTCTTTACGCTTATGAATTCATAAGCGAGTAAAGCTGCGAGCGGAATGACGAACCAGAAGTAAACATCTGCATATCCGTACTCTGTTGATTCTTCCTGCTGTTTATTGAGGAGCTTCATGACGTTTTCGATCGTGTCATCAAGGTCCTCCGACTTTTCCATGTGGATATAATCGATATTAAGGTCGTTTGCTATCTGCTTTAAGTTCTTCTCGTCGATCTTGGATACGGCGGGCTTGTAAGGGTAAGATCTCTTGTCCTCAACAAGAACTGTCTCGTCGTGGAGTTCGTCGTAGTAGTGCATCTGGCCGCCCTTTGTGGTGCCATAGCCCAAGACTGCGCCGCCTTCGATTCCTTCTGAGATATCAGCGAAAGAATCGAGTTTGTTCTTGTCAGTATTTTCGCCGTCTGAGAGGAAGAATACGACAACGTGACCGTCGTTAAGCATCTTGGCATCGTTGAGCATGGTCGCAAGAAGCGGCTTGCAGACGTTGATGTTCGTACCTGTTGCGTGATAGTCCACGAGGGGCTTCATCGCGTCAACGACTGATCTTACATACGCAGGATCGTCCGTAAAAGGCGTTAAGAGGTTAACGTCGTTATTGAAGTCGATGATGCAGAACTTCGCACCGGCCATTTTCTTTGTGATGTAATCGATGTCGGCCTTTGCGGCATCCATACGGGTGACCTTGTCATCGTCGCCGCCTTCGTAGTCTTCGGCCATCATGGAGAGGGTGTCATCGACAACGATGACGCAGTAGCAGTTGAGCTTCTGTCTCATTACCTTGACTTCGCTCGAGATGTACATAGGTCTTAAGTTGATCGCGAAAAGGATCAGCACCATAATTATCTGACGGATGTAAGGTGCGATGCCCTTCCTCTTGATCGCAATAAGAATGACGCAGATGATGGCCATCAGCCATATGGGGATTATCGGATGAAACGTAATATTGCCCATACGGTCACACTTTCAAAACGAATGCACAGAGCAGCATCAATGAAATTGATACCAAAAGGAGCCTGAAAGGCGTCTCCGGCAGTTCGTTCTCAACGATCTCATATTGTGTATCATCAAGTGATGCCATCTCTCTTCTGAGGTTGGAAACAATGTCAGATACAACTTCATCATCTTCACCGTACCAGAAAGATCCTCCGGTCTTCTCGACGGTGTTCTTCATCATCTTTAGGTTGGCTTCCTCCATCATCTCGGTACCGATACCGAATACCGTGATGCCTCTTTCCTTTGCCCAGTCGCCGGCTTCGGGAAGCGTTACGATCTCATCGCCGATGACGGCATTCTCGTTGTCACTCGTAAAGATGATGATCCTCGTACGGTCAGGCTTCTCTTCTATGTCGTAGAAGTCTAAGACCGCACCTGCAAGGCCTTCACCGATGACGGAAGATCCTCTGTCAGGGTAGCCTACGAGAGTGCCGTTCTCCAGGAATGCTTCGACCTGGCTGTACTTGGCACTCGGAAGGATCTGCTTATTCATGTAATCGAGTCTCATCTGCAGGCCTTCCTTGAGAGCGTCAAGCTGCCTGATGATGTACTGATAGTCGTTTGTCAAAGGGCACATAAGTACCGGTGATGTGTTGAAGATAACGATGCCGAAACGCTCGCCGTTAAGCTCTTCAACGATATCCTTGAGCTTGTCGATGAGTGTTGCGTTTAAGTTATCTACAGAGTTCGAAATATCGAGGCATAAAATGATGTCCCTGTTGTAGTTTGCGAGCTGCTTTGTTTCAGCCTTGTAAGGTCGAGCCATGAGGTATCCGGAAAGGACGATGCTTACGATGATAAGTCCGATAAGCACGTACTTCAGGATGGTGTACCATAACATCCTTGACTTATAGACAGGCTCGTTCTTAAGGTATTCGGGGAGGTAAGCCTTCTTGCCGCCGTCATACTTTTTCGAGCGTCTTATATAGATGAACGCTGCAATGGCAAAGGCCACCGCAACAGCCACACTTATGTATAAAACCAACGGTGTCTTTAATTCCATTCAGCTACCAATCTCCTTGACTTCTCCAAAGATGCCCTGACGTCACCTTCTGATATCTTATCGAACTCCGGCTGATAGTATTCGCCGACGAGCTTTGTAAGCCCCGCAAACTCTGTGTTGCTGATCTCGGCCAATGTAAACTTGTCAACTTCGGTTCCCGTTGCTTTATAAACAAATTCTCTTACGACCTTACTCATGCCCTCATAAGCAGGCCTGATCTTAGTCTTGTCCTGATTGTATTTCTCTTCGATCTCATTGAGCTTTGCGATATATGTGGCCTTGAGCTTCGTGAGGTCAGGCTTTACAAAAACAACCTGCTCTTCCACTTCCTCCACTTCCTTCTCAGCCTTGCTCCAGTTCGTGATAACGCTGTAAAGGACCATAAGAAGGATTATTACTGTAAGCGCAGCAAATATACCGCCGACAATCGCAATCGGTGTAACAGAGAAATCAAATGGTCTTCTCAAGTCAATCGTCGTAGGCATTTATCAGTTCACCATCTTATTCTTTTCTAATAATTCAGCGATCTTGCTGTCGACCCTGTCGGCAGTATCGACTTCGACCCACGGTATTCCATACCTGTTGAGCTTCGCTGTTGCTTCCTTTTCGAGGCCTTCGATTATCTTCTGCTGCTGTCTCTTAATGGACTTGCTTGTCGAGATAAAAGGCGGCAGGTAATCCGAACCTTCGACATTGTAGACCTTTTTGCCGAAGATGTCAGAATCGCTGACCTTTATGAGGAGCACGTCATGGACCGACGTGATCTGTCCAAGGTAGTTGTCCTGAATGTTTATGATGCCCTCAAGGTCAGTAACGATGACAACGATCATGCGCCTTTTAATGCTGTGCATGATGTGCTTGAGGATACCGTTCAGGTTGGACTTGTTGGTAGGCGTCAGGCACTTTGCGTAGCCTTCGAGAAGGAACTCGAGATTGAGGAATCCCGTCTTAAAAGGAGATCTCTCCATCTTCTCATCGTGATAGTAGAGGCCTGATACATAGTCGCCGTTGTCCGTGACCATGTAAGCCAGTGTGCCGCCGGCCATAAGGGCTACTTCGCCCTTGTCCTCGCCGGTCTTCGTGGAAGCGAGCATTCTTCTGTTCGCATCCATGACCAGCATGATGTTATGTCTCTTCTCGGCGATATACTGCCTTATAAGGACCTTCTGGGAACGCGATGTCGCCTTCCAGTCGATATCCTTGATATCGTCACCGGGCACGTACTCACGGAGCTCATCGAAATTCATACTTCTTCCCTTATAAATGGAGTTGTATGAACCGTCGAGAACTCTGCTCGTGGCTTTGTCCGTAGCGATGGTCTTATAACGCTTCAGCCCGAACTTTATTTTCGAGACGTAGTCTAGATTCATGGAGTAACGATAGCTCCGACAATAGCATCAACGATCTGCTCTTCCTTGATTCCGTCAGCGATAGCTGCGAAATTGAGCATGATCCTGTGGCGCATTACTTCGTGGCGCATAGCCTTGACGTCATCAGGTGTGACATAAGCTCTGCCCTGGATAAGCGCAACTGCCTTGGAGACTTCCATGAACGCGATGGCTGCACGTGTGGAAGAACCCATAGCAACGTACTCTGCAAGGTTTGCAGGGATAAATTTCTTAGGATCTCTTGTAGCCTGAACGATATCAACGATGTACTTCTTGATTGCAGGTGAGATGTAAACTCTCTTGCAGAGGTCCTGTAAGAACTCGATGTCTTCGATGGTTGCAACAGAAGAAGAACCTGTGAAAACGTCGCCTTCGATCCTGTTTAAGATCTCGACTTCCTCGTTCGGATTAGGATATGTGATTATTTCCTTAAGAAGGAATCTGTCCTGCTGAGCCTCGGAAAGCTCGTAAGTACCTTCCTGCTCGATAGGGTTCTGTGTTGCGATAACGATGAATACCGGAGGGAGCTTATATGTCTGGCCGCCGATACTTACTGATCTCTCCTGCATCGCTTCGAGCATCGCAGACTGTGTCTTTGCGGATGAACGGTTGATCTCATCCAGGAGAAGGAAGTTCGCATAAACAGGTCCGATCTTTGTCTCGAACGTGTTGTTTGTCATGTTGAATGTCTGTGTACCGATGATGTCAGAAGGCAAAAGGTCCGGTGTACACTGAACTCTCGAAAAAGATCCGCCTACAGCCTCAGTCATGACCTTGGCAGCAGTGGTCTTAGCAAGACCCGGCACGGATTCCAGAAGGACGTGACCGTTGGCGATCATGGAAACAAGGAGCGATACTCCGAGCTGCGACTGGCCTACAATCTTGGAATTGTAGTAAGTCCTGATTTTGCTGATGATGGCGCCTGCTCTGGCAAGCTCATCAACATTGATGTTCATTACGAGTTGTTCAGCCATAAAAACCTCTCATTTTCTGTACGTTGGAACTCAAAAACAGCCATCCGCATAAACCCGCGGTCCGCAGTGTCTTCCGGCATTTTGTGTCCCTTACGCACGATACCGTAAAAATAATTTGACTTGCTTATTATACTATCTAAACGCAGTTTTTCTATTAATTTTGTATGAATGCTTCACTTTTACGCCATTTTTGGGGGCGGTTACTTAATATACAGGGTGCGGGGTGCGTTACTTCCACGGGTTGCCCTTCTCGTTGACGTAGTCGTATTTTTCGAGCGTGTCGCATCTCATTATGGCAACAGTGACCTTGCCTTCAAAGTCCGGATTCTTTTCGTAGTCTGCGAGCGACGGCAGGAATCTGAACTCCTCGTTTCCGCGGGTCATGTAACCGTCGATCATCAGGTTGGTGTCGAAGACCTGCAGCGCAATGTATTTAGCCTGTTTGAAATTTTTCTCGTCGTTCTCTGTCATGTATTTAGTCAGGTCGATGCCGTTCTTTTCGCAGAACTCCTTGAGCTTGTCGTAGCTGTCAAAAGACATGTTCCTGCCGATCAGGTCCCTGCCGCCGTAAGGAATGTTTAATACGGGTGAAGATAAGGAAAGATACATATCTTTTATATTGCCGGAGAACTCTCCGAGCACCTTCAAGAGTGTTTTCTGGGCATCCAGCAATGCCTGATCGTCGGTCGTCATGGTCCAGTCGCCGTAACAGAATATCTTAATCTCATTCGAAGTCTCCGGATCATAGAACGTGAACGAATAAGAGCCCATGTCATTGCCGCTGTTCTTCCTGCCGGTCTCCACATTTGGATCGACCTTTTTGCAGCTCTCGTAGAGCTCCCTTAAGTCATCCACCTTCAAATAGTATGTGGGTTCAGCATATTTCCTGAGATATGTGACCGCAAGCTCCCTGCCCTTCTTATCGCCGGCAGTGCCCGGCGCGTTCCTGAAATAATAAACGGAGCCGTCATTCAAAAAGAGCTCCTTATAAGACTGAAATCCCCACGCCATGTTGGAGTACTCGTACGAAAACACCACGTAATCCTCAGTCTGGTTATCGATTACAAGGCCACCGGTAACGCCGCCGAGTGTGGGTTTGGTCTGGGTGTCGTTGTTGTTGGGATCTGTGGCTGTGGCGGGGTCGTCTGCGCCCGCGCCGCCGTTGTTTGCGCTGTCGTCTGCACTGGTGGTGTCTGTGCTGTTGTCTGCACCGCCAGCTTCGGAGGCGTCATTCCCGTCGCCCTCCTTACCATAAGCCTGATCCTTGACGATCTCTCCCGGTCTTCCGTCAGGTGACCCGGCGGTTCCACACGCGGTAATTCCCAAGGCCATTGCTGCGATCAGCAGCCCCGAAACGATCCTGTTTTTAAGCATAGTACGCCTCCCCTTATTTGCGGTCTTGCTATAAATACAGTTGAAGTATTAGAAATGTTGCAGTCATTGGAACTTCGGGCGGAATTCCAGGCAGCGCCTGGAGTTTTGCCTGTAGTTTGGGTGTTTTCGGGCTGTTTTCCGGGCGGAATTCTCGGCGGCGCCGAGAGTTTTGCCTGGAGTTTGGGTGTTTTGGGGCCGTTTTCCGGGCGGAATTCCAGGCGGCGCCGAGAGTTTTGCCTGGAGTTTGAAAAAGAGCGGCAAAGCGGACGGCGGTGCCGTTCATTC
>JAEFBC010000063.1 GCA_016292155.1 Saccharofermentans sp.
TGGCGGAGAAGGAGAGATTCGAACTCTCGAAACCCTTTTGGGGTTTACACGATTTCCAGTCGTGCGCCCTCGACCAGGCTAGGCGACTTCTCCAAAGTTCATAAATTGCTCAATGATTGTATAATCTTTGTGTTCAGTTGTCAACATTATAAATGGCAGCCGGCCCCAAGATTTATTGTCAACGCCCTGTTACTGTGTTATACTTCATAGGCTTTGACTTGCCCCCATAGCTCAGCAGGTAGAGCGCATCCATGGTAAGGATGAGGTCTCCGGTTCAAGTCCGGATAGGGGCTCCAGAATAAGATGGCGGTGTCTTTTTGAAGGCACCGTCTTTTTTGTTGTTTGAAAAGTGTATCTGATATCAGGATGCGGGAGCCCACCTTGAAGTGTATAATTATTGCCCTTAAAAATGCCCAATAATTATACAAAAACGGCTTTTTGTATAATTTTAGCCCCTATTTTTCATCAATAATTATACAGAGGACGTTTGGCCTGAAGGCAGGAACAAGTATTTACGCCGGTCAGATGTACATCATGACGACGCCGGCCACGAGTGATGCGAGGCAGGCGCCTACTGCAACGACTATGAGCGATTTCTCGAAAAATCCCAGGATCAGCGCAACTGCAAAGCCGATGGCTGCTGAGATTATAGAGCCTGTGGCGTAGAGGATCGCGGGGAATGTCATGGCCGAGAGGACTGTATACGGTATGTAGTCGAAAAATGCCTTAATCGAAGGCTTTTCGAGCTTCTTGCGGAATAAAGTGAAAGGGATCATGCGCACAAGATAAGTCGTGACCGCCATAACGATAAGGAGCGGCACAAAGATCCTGCTGTCGAGAGACCCGTTTGCGCCATTGAATGCCACCTCAGAGCTCTCCGGCATGATATAAGAAGGCGCGAGCACCGCGAGGATCGCGACAAGGATAACGCCCAAGACAACGGCTGTTACCGTTCCTGCCTTGCCTTCGAGCTTGCTGCGTGCGATAACTCCTGCCAGAGCCGCAACAACTGCAGCAATGATTATCGCAAAGCCCTGGGATACGTTCTGCGAGAGTGCCGGCACATAGAAGAATATGCAGGATACAATGCATGCCAGGACAGAGCTTGCGAGTATGACTTTGTTATGCTTTGCCTTGGGCATTACGATCGATACGAACATGCCGTAGATGCCGATGGCGAGGGCATTTGTCAGGAAAGGCGGGAAAACGCGGCCCAATATGGCGCCCATTGCCGTTCCTGCCACCCAGCCAAATATCGGAAGGATCGTTAGTCCGAAGAAGTATCTCGCACCGAATTCGTTTTTCTTGCTTACTGCGACGCCGAAAATCTCATCCGTTATTGCAAAAGCAAGTATCATTCGAAGAAGAGGCGTCATGGACTTGTCGACCTTCTGCGACAGTGCGATGCCCATCAGTGAATAACGCAGATTGATTACTATCTGCGAGATTATCATGGCAAGGATGCCGCCAGCGGTAGTCATTATTGCAAGGCCTGCTACCTGTCCTGCCGATGTGACGTTAAAAAGTGAGATGAGTACTGCCTGTATCCAGGAAAGGCCCTTGGAGACAGCGAGGATTCCGAATGTGAAGGATACCGACAGGTAACCTAAACCAATGGGGAGACCGTCTCTGACGCCCTCCCCTAATGTGTATCCGTTATCAGTTGTCTTTAAAGACGCATCACGCATAGAGTGCTCTTATATCTTCGAATGACAGGTAGATATCAATATTTGCCTGCATCTCTTCGATCGCGGAATCAGTTAAGATGGCGAGCTTGGTAACTGTCTTGTCGTCTATATCGACCTTGTAGAGCGCACCGTCAGTAATGTAGTACTTATAAACGGGATCGAAATTTCCGTCGTTGTAGATAGTCGTACGGGTAATAAACATCGAATCTCCCATGTTGAAATATTCATCAACCTGATGTCCGTTCTCAATATCCTTCTCCATCTGGAGAACTTCGTACTTTTTATCCTGTGATACTGTGTATGTGCACTTGGCATCTACACCGCCGATGGTCTTGCCGTCCGTAACCTTCTGGTAAGCTTCAGCGGAATGCGCTTTCATGTATTCATTGACACCGAATGTATAATCACGCATCTTTGCATCAATAGCAGCATAAGACAGCGGATCTATCGTGCTTACGCCTGTCGGAACAGTGTCACTTGAAGTGATCTTCTTTGTGCATGCTGTGCCGGCCATAACAAATGCAGCAACAAGCATTACTGCAATTAAAGACTTCCTTAATCCCGTGTTTTTCATTTTCGAAGGCTCCTTAAATAAAGCTTTTACCTTTTTGCTTGCCGATAGATTATAGCACATGAATATATAAAAAGACGGTGCCATTTATGTGACACCGCCTTGAAAGATCAGTTTGTTCTGAACTTATTTAACTTCTGCGTAAGCTACAACGTAAGGCTTCTTAAGGCTGTCGTCGGAAGCTACGATTACAACGTAATAACCCTTCTGGATCTTCTTTGAGTTGTCTACGTTGTAGAAGATCTTGCCGTTCTGATACTCAACAGGCTTGATATTGTCGGAGAAAACAGGCTTGGAAAGATCGTCCTTATCGAATTCCTTATCCTTACTGAAGTAGTAAGCGTAGTAGATCTCTTCATCAGCATCGTCATTGACCTGGATGGAGAAAGCCATTGTCTCAGTATCTGTGTTGTAGCTGCCGGGCTTGTCCATGTAGTCCTTATAGTCCCACCATCTAGCTTCGATGATGTAATCGTTGAAGTCCTCATCGTAGATGGTGTACTTCTTGCCGGACTCTACCTCGTCCTTTCTCTCAATGCGCTCAAGGATATTTCCGCCGATACCGCCGTTGATAACGAAGTAAACGCCGAGACCGATAAGAGCCAGAGCAACAACGCCTACTGCTACGAAGAGAGCGATAAGGCCGCCCTTACCCTTCTTCTTGGGTGCTGCAGGTACAGGTGTTGGAGGAACAGCTGCAGGAATGGGGCCTGAAGGTGCCTCGAAAGGAATCGGCTCGGGTGCAGGTGCTGCAACAGGAGCTGCCTCTGCAGGAGCAGGTGCAGGTGCGGGTGCGGGTGCTGCTTCAACGGGTGCCGGAGCTGCCTCAACGGGAGCGGGTGCAGCGGCTGCAGCTACAACGGGAGCAACAGGCTCAGCTACGGGTTCAGCAACGGGCTCTGCTACAGGCTCAGCAACAGGTGCGGGAGCTGCTTCAGCTACAGGAGCTGCCTCAACAGGAGCGGGTTCTACAACAGGTTCAGCAACAGGAGCAGGTGCTTCGGGTGCCGCCTCAACAACAGGAGCTGCGGGTGCGGGTTCTGCAGGAGCAGGTGCCGGTGCAGGTGTGGGTGTCAGTTTATTTCCGCAATTAACGCAGAAAGATGCTGTCTCTCTTACCTGGGTTCCGCAGTTCGGACAAAACTTAGCCATACGATTATCCTCCCAATATTATTTGCTTCATAAGTTAGATAATACTACATCGCAAAGATGCTTGCTACATAAAAAAGGTGCAGCTTTGGGCCACACCTTAAATTCGAATTCCAATCTGTTTTATTTCGCAGCGTTAAGAAAATCTATCGCTTCGATATAACCGTCAAAGCCTTTGCCTGTAATGGTTTTCGAGCAATAGTATGAGACGTAGGAAACCTGGCGGAAAGCCTCGCGCTCATTTACTTTGGAGATATGCACTTCGACTGCGGGGATCTGAACTGCCTTCAAGGCATCCAGAAGCGCAACCGATGTGTGCGTGTAAGCGCCCGGATTTATTACGATTCCGTCGAACTTGTCGAAATAAGCCTGCTGTATGTAATCGACCAGATCGCCCTCGTGGTTGCTCTGGAGGCACTTGACTTCAATACCCTTTGCAGAGCAGTGGTTTTCGATCATGGAGATCAGGTCATCGTAGGTCGAAGCGCCATAGATATCGGGCTCCCTGATGCCGAGCATGTTAAGGTTAGGTCCGTTAAGTACGAGTATCTTCATATTATTTCAGCTTTCCCAAAATGTCTGCGATCGCTTTGTCGTAGAA
>JAEFBC010000064.1 GCA_016292155.1 Saccharofermentans sp.
GAAGGGAATGGGTTCCACCAAGAACGGCCGTGAGTCCCAGTCCAAGAGATTAGGAGCGAAGAAAGGTGACGGACAGTCAGTTCTGGCCGGCAATATCCTTGTTAGACAGCGTGGCACAAAGATCCATCCCGGCACAAACGTTGGTATCGGATCCGATGATACACTTTTCGCTTTGATTGACGGTAAGGTCAAGTACGAGCGTATGGGCAAGGATAAGAAGCAGGTTAGCGTTTATCCTGTAGCCTAATTAACAGGCAATTTGCAGTAGAAACCAAGTGGAGCAGTCTGTCGCTGTAGAAGCGATCGGACTGCTCTTGTTTTGCAGGAGAATCAGATGTTTATAGATCACTCAAAGATTTATGTTAAGGCTGGTGACGGCGGAAACGGCGCCCTCAGCTTCCATACCGAGAAGTACATTACCAACGGCGGTCCTGACGGTGGTGACGGCGGCGACGGCGGAAATGTCGTTCTGCAGGCCGTTCCGAATCTGACGAGCCTTCAGAACTTCAGATTCAAGCACAAGTTCATAGCCGAGAACGGCGCTAAGGGCATGGGCAAGAAGATGTACGGCAAGAGAGGGCAGGACCTCGTTATTGCCGTTCCCGTCGGTACTGTAGTCAAGGATTTTGAGACCGGCGAGATCATCGCAGACTTAGTTGAAGCAGGCGACAAGATCGTTGTAGCAAGAGGCGGCAAGGGCGGTCTCGGAAACATGCACTATGCAAATTCCGTAAGACAGGCTCCCCAGTTTGCGACTCCCGGCGCTCCCGGCGAGGAAAGAGAACTCGGAATCGAGTTAAAGCTCATCGCAGATGTAGGCCTTGTCGGCTTCCCTAATGCAGGAAAATCAACGCTCCTTTCTGTTCTTACAAGAGCAAAGCCTAAGATCGCAGATTACCCGTTTACGACTTTGGAACCCGTATTGGGCGTTGTATCCAAGGATGATTTTTCCTATGTCATCGCTGACATTCCGGGAATCATCGAAAATGCCCACGAAGGAGCTGGCCTTGGCCACGACTTCTTAAGACACATTGAGAGAACAAGGCTTTTAGTTCATGTTGTAGACCTTTCCGGAACAGACGGAAGAGAGCCGCTCGATGACTTTAAGACAATCAACAAAGAACTTGAGGAATTCAGCCTTGATCTGGCTTCAAGACCTCAGATCGTTGTAGGCAACAAGTGCGACGGCGTCACAGACGAGGAAGCACAGGAATTCGTCGACAGAGTAAAGGCTATGGGATATGAGGATGTCTTCATTATCTCTGCTGCAGGTCAGATCGGAATCAGCGAACTGGCTGACAAGATCACTGAAGCAGTATCCAAGCTCCCGCCCACGGTACTTCACGATATCGCTGACGGCGGAGAGAGAGTCTACACATTTGATGAAGGCAAGAAGTACGAGATCATCATCAATGAGGACGGTAATTTTGAGGTCACAGGAAAGTGGATCCACAAGATCTTCAATTCAACGAACTTTGAAGATACCGAATCGACCAACTTCTTCCAGAGGACTCTTGAGAATGAGGGCGTTTTCGAAGAACTCAAGAAAATGGGCTGTAAGGAAGGCGACACAGTTAAGGTCTGCGAGCTCGAATTCGACTATTATGACTAAAACTCCATAATTGGCGGCCTTTGTTCACATAATGTTAACAAATGTTTCCTTGTGGTGCCTTAATGGTACTGTATCATCAAAAGCGTAAGACGAGACCGCGTAATTATAAGTTTTGAGTTTGTTTGTAGAGATGCCGTAGTTTAAAGCTACGGCATCTTTTTGTTTGTGGTATTTGCCATACTTTATTTTTGATTCTTATAGGGTAAAATATAGAGCAGTTATGGATGAGTGAGGGATTGAATGCAGTTTTTAATTGACCTGATTACAAATAAGATTCTCGTTGTTGGTGTTGTTTCCTGGTTTTTAGCACAGGTGTTCAAGTGCATCAGCAATCTTATTCTTACAAAGAAGTTCAGCATTGAAAGACTTTTCGGTGACGGAGGAATGCCGAGCGGCCACTCTGCTACTGTTGTTTCCGTTGCTACGGCAACAGGTCTTTACGAGGGCTTTAATTCTCCTGTGTTCGCGGTTGCAGCTATTGTTGCGATCGTTGTAATGCACGATGCCATGAACGTCAGATACCAGGCCGGTAAGCAGGCTGAGCTCTTGAATGTCATGGCTGAGATGTTTGAGAAGGTCACAGGTACTGATCTCCCCAATGAAGAGAAGCTCAAGGAACTCCTCGGACATACTCCTTTGCAGGTTGCGGCAGGATGCGTTTTAGGCATTGTGACCGCATCTGTAATGTACCTTGTTTTCTGATCATTTCCATGATTGCCGGCGATATCTATAAGGAGTTAATATCTCTTCAGGACAAGGGTTACCGCGAGATGCAGATAACCATTATCCCGAATATTGCTCCTGATTCTGTCATCGGTGTAAGGACACCCGCTTTAAGAGCACTTGCAAAAGAACTTTCCAAAAGGGACGACGTATCTTCATTCTTAAACGCTCTTCCGCATACGTATTTCGAAGAGAACCAGCTTCATGCATTTATACTTTCAGGCATGAAGGATGCTGAAGAATGCATTAAGCTCGTCGATAAGTTCCTTCCCTTTGTTGATAACTGGGCAACGTGCGACCAGATGTCTCCCAAAATCTTCAAGAAGCATAAGGATCTTCTGCTCGGCTACGTGAATGAGTGGATCAAGTCAGATCACACTTATGTGAAGAGATTTGCGATAGGCATGCTGATGGAGCATTTTCTCGATGAGGATTTCAAGACTTCATATCTTACAAAGGTCGCGAAAATAAGATCTGACGAATACTACGTCAACATGATGACAGCCTGGTATTTTGCAACAGCTCTTGCAAAGCAATATGACGCAACTTTACCATATATAGAGAAGCAGAAATTAGACATTTGGACACATAACAAAACGATTCAAAAAGCCGTTGAAAGTTATAGAATTACACCCGAACAGAAAGAGTATCTGAAGACACTGAAAAGGAAGGCATGAGTCATGATCTATACAATTACTCTTAATCCTGCTGTTGATGTAAGCCTTCATGTCAGAGAAGGACTTTTGCCCGGAAGTATAAACCAGTCTTACGGCGAGAGGACCGATCCCGGCGGAAAGGGCATAAATGTATCCAAGACCCTCAAAGTAATGGGTCAGGATTCTGTTATCTGCATCGGTATCTGCGGTGAGGACGGCGACAGGCTTCTTCGGATGCTCGATGCGATCGGCGCTGAGGTTATCAGTGTCAGATATCCTGCCGGAAATACCAGAACGAATATCAAGATCACCGGCGAGAACGGTGTAACCACAGATATTAACGGCAACGGCCCCCAGTACGACAGGGATACCGTTGAAGAATTAAAGAACCTTATCCGTTCCAAGATCGTAAGCGGCGATACTGTCGTTATCTCAGGAAGACCTCCTCTCGGATCTCCTTCTGATATCTATGCCGGACTTATAAGAAGCTTTAAGGAAGTCGAAGGCGTAAAAGTAATCCTCGACGCTTCCGATGAATATCTCAGGGAAGGCCTTGCGGAAAGACCTTATGCAGTAAAGCCCACATGTGAGGAGCTCTGCATCGACAACGATTCCGACAGCGCGAAATACGAAGCCGGAGACCTCGTTCTCAGAGGCGTCTCAAGATGCCTTATCTCTATGGGTGTCATTGGTGCGGTCTACGCAAGCACTGATATGGAAGCTACATATGTAAGAGCCCTTGATGTTAAGGCTAACTGCACCACCGGCTGCGGCGACGCAATGACGGCCGGTCTTGCTTATGCATCCGAGACCGGAATGAATTCCGAAGATACTTTCAGACTCTGCATGGCTCTTGCAGCTGCAGAAGCTGAGACTGAAGGCACCAACCCGCCTCTTAAAGAGCGCGTAACGGAACTGGCTGAGCTTGTCCCTCTAAGCGGACAATAATTTCCTTTCATATTGCAATAAGCAAACAAACGTTCTATGATAATTCTACAAAGATTTGGTATAGTTTCTTTGTAGAATTATTTTTTTCGGGACGCTGGTGATCTATGTTCAAACTTGTATCTGATTTTAAGCCGTCAGGCGATCAGCCGGAAGCCATAAATAACCTGGTTCAGGGTATTAAGGACGGCATGCGCGCCCAGACTCTTCTGGGTGTTACAGGTTCGGGCAAGACGTTTACGATGGCCAACATCATCGAGCGTGTCCAGAGACCGACACTGGTCCTCGCACATAATAAGACACTTGCAGGCCAGCTTTATGCCGAATTCAAAGAGCTTTTCCCCGAGAATGCGGTAGAGTACTTCATCTCATACTACGATTACTATCAGCCTGAGGCATATATCGCCGCCACTGACACTTATATCGAGAAGGACTCGTCCATTAATGACGAGATCGACCGTATGCGTCACGAGGCTACCAAGTCGCTCCTTACGAGAGACGACGTCATCATCGTGGCATCTGTTTCCTGTATCTACGGTATCGGTGAGAAGGAGGATTACCTCTCGCTTGCACTGATGCTTGAGACAGGTCTTGAGATCCCGATGGACAATGTCATGGCGCAGCTTATCAACATGCAGTACACGAGGAATGATTTCGATCTTTCCAGAGGCTGTTTCAGAAGGAAGGGCGACGTCATAGATATCTGGACTCCTGATTCCGAGCACACGCTTACCAGGATCAGCTTCTTCGGTGATGAGATAGATAAGATCAGCTTTGTCGATGCCATCACAGGCAAGACTGAATTTACCAAGGATTATATCGAGCTATTCCCGGCATCCCACTATGCGACAGGCAGAGCCAAGCTCAATACTGCGATCGAGAGGATCGAAGCCGAGCTTGAGGAGAGGCTTAAGGAGTTGAGGGAAGCAGGCGACATGATCGCCGCATACCGTCTTGAGCAGCGCACCCGTTACGACATGGATATGTTAAGGGAGACAGGATTTTGCAAGGGCATTGAGAACTATTCCAGACATATCGCGGGCAGGGAAGCAGGTGAGCCTCCGTGCACGCTTATGGACTTCTTCCCGGAAGATTTCCTCCTGTTCATCGACGAATCACACCAGACGATCCCTCAGGTCGGTGCGATGTATAACGGAGACAGATCGAGGAAAGAGATGCTCGTCCAGTACGGCTTCAGACTTCCTTCAGCGTTCGATAACAGGCCTTTGAAGTTTGCCGAGTTTGAACAGCGCATGGGCCAGACGGTTTTCGTAAGTGCGACGCCCGCAGATTACGAGAAGGAACACAGCGAACAGGTCGTTGAGCAGATGATAAGACCTACCGGTCTTTTGGAGCCTGAGATCTATATAAGACCCGTCGAAGGCCAGATCGAAGATATCTTAGCTGAGCTCAAGGAGCAGAAGAAGACAGGCGATAAGAGCCTTATCATGACACTTACAAAGAGGATGGCTGAAGACCTAACGGACTTCCTCAAGAAGGAAAATATCAGAGTCACTTATCTGCATTCAGACATCAAGGCAGTCGAGCGTATGCAGATACTTAACCAGTTAAGAAATGACGAGATCGATGTAATCGTCGGTATCAATCTCTTGAGGGAAGGTATCGATCTTCCTGAAGTATCGTTATTGATGATCCTGGATGCGGATAAGGAAGGCTTCTTAAGATCTGAGAGATCTTTGATCCAGATCATCGGAAGATGTGCGCGTAATGATCACGGACGCGTAATCCTCTATGCTGACGAAGTAACCGATTCCATGATGAATGCCGTATCTGAGACCAACCGTAGAAGATCCATCCAGCAGGAGTACAATAGAGTAAATAACATTACTCCGAAGACAGTTAAGAAGGCTGTCAGGGATATCTTTGATATCGTTGCGGAGAACAGCAGGGATTCTGGCTCCAAGGGCAGAGGCAAGTCTTCGAAGGGCGGCGGCATCGATGCTGCAAGACTTATCAACGAAGGTGTCTCCGGCGGTACGGAGGAAGAGAATAAGAAGCTTATCGAGAAGCTTACGGCAGAGATGACCAAGGCTGCCAAGGATCTTGATTTTGAAAGGGCGGCAGAGATAAGAGATATTATCATCGAACTTAAGGGGAAGAAGTAATGAGCGGCTTTTGTCACTTACATCTTCATACCGAATACAGTCTCCTTGACGGTGCGACCAAGATCAAGGATCTTGCACAGAGGTTAAAGGAGATGGGCATGACATCGTGTGCCATCACGGACCACGGTGTAATGTACGGTGCTGTCTCCTTTTACAGGGAGATGAAGGCCAACGGCATACACCCTGTTATCGGCTGTGAGGTCTATGTTGCACCTGGTTCGAGATTTGATAAGACCGTAGTACCCGGAAGAGAAGATAAATACTACAATCACCTGATCCTTCTGGCAAAGGATAATATTGGTCTTGCCAACCTCAACAGGCTTGTGTCGGCAGGTTTTACCGAAGGCTTTTACAGGCGCCCGAGGATCGATGAGGAACTCCTTGAGAAATGGCACGAAGGACTCATATGTCTTTCAGGATGTATTGCGGGTAAGCTTTCCTCGTTTATCTTATCCGGAGAATACGAGAAGGCTGCACAGACTGCTGTATGGTATGACAAGCTCTTCGGAAGGGGCAATTACTATCTTGAGATCCAGGCTAATACCACACCGGAGCAGGCCAAGGTAAATGCCGCGCTAGTTAAGATATCCAATGAGACGGGCATTCCTCTTGTTGCGACCAACGACTGTCATTACCTGATGAAGGATGACTACGAAGCTCAGGATATCCTCCTTTGCATTTCTACGGCTGCAAGGATCGATGACGAGAACCGTATGCGCATGTCCTGCAACGATTTCTACGTTAAGTCCGAGACTGAGATGAGGCGTTTCTTCCCTGAACTTTCGGAAGCGATCGAGAACACCGGAAAGATCGCCGACATGTGTCATGCCGAATACGATTTTGATACCATCCATCTTCCTGTTTATGAAGTGCCGGAAGGTTATAAGAATCATGAGGAATACCTGGCAGACCTGACCTATAAGGGTCTTAAGAAGCGCTTTGAAGTAACGCCTCCGACAGGCAGCGAAGAAGACTATATGAAGCGTGCCGAATATGAGCTTTCCGTTATCAACAGCATGGGATATACCGATTACTATCTCATCGTCTGGGACTTCATTAATTATGCAAAGACTCACGGCGTTATCGTGGGACCGGGCAGAGGTTCAGGCGCAGGCTCGCTCGTTGCTTATGCAGTTGGGATCACCGATATCGATCCTATCAGATACGGCCTTGTTTTCGAGAGATTCTTAAACTCCGAGAGAGTATCAATGCCTGACTTCGACGTCGACTTCAACGACGAGCGCAGACAGATCGCAATAGATTATGTCACAGAGAAATACGGCAAGACGAGAGTCGCTCACGTAATCACTTTCGGAACGCTTGCTGCAAGGCAGGCAGTAAAGGACGTTGCGAGAGTTCTTAATATGCCTATCGCGCAGAGCAACAAGCTCACGAAGATGATACCGTTTACGGTCGGCATGACTTTGAAGCAGGCATTGGAGATCAGCACTGAATTCAAGGAAGCTTACGATACAGATCCCGAATCGAGGAAAGTCATTGACATGGCGATGCGCGTGGAGGGTCTCCCGCGTAATGCCGGAACGCATGCTGCAGGAATAATAATATCCGGCAAGGACATTACCGATATCGCTCCTCTTGCGGTAAATGACGATACTGTCGCGGTACAGTTCGCCAAAACAGATGTCGAGAGCATAGGTCTTCTTAAGTTCGACTTTCTCGGACTCAGAACTCTTACAGTCCTTCAGGACTGCGTTGAGCTCGTAAAGAATAACTATGGAAAGACGATAGACCTTGACCGTATTCCTTTGGATGATCCTGAGATCTTTAAGATGATCGGCAGGGGTGAGACGGTAGGTATATTCCAGCTTGAGAGCCGCGGCATGACTTCGTTCATGAAGCAGCTTGAGCCGGGAAGCTTAGAGGACATTATCGCAGGCATTTCTCTTTACAGACCGGGCCCTATGGATCAGATACCGAAGTATGTTGACTGCAAGAAGAATCCTTCGCATATCACATACGATCACCCGCTTCTTGAACCCATCCTCAACGTTACTTACGGATGCGCGATCTATCAGGAGCAGGTAATGCAGATCGTAAGAGATCTTGCCGGTTTCTCGATGGGACAGTCTGACAATATCAGGCGTGCGATGAGCAAAAAGAAGAAGTCCATAATGGAGAACTACAGGAACCTCTTCATGTATGGCGGCATAGATGACAAAGGCCGTCAGATCGACGGCTGTATCAAGCGCGGAGTTTCCGAGAAGACCGCCGCAAAGATCTTCGACGATGTTGCTGGTTTTGCAGGATATGCATTCAACAAATCGCATGCAGCATGCTATGCGGTCGTAGGTTACTGGACGGCTTTCTTTAAGTATTACTATCCGACAGAATTCATGGCAGCTACGCTGAATTCTTTCAGGAACGATCTTGGGAAAGCTTCGTATTATATCTCCTGCTGCTCTGCTATGGGTATCGAAGTTCTTCCACCTGATATCAATAAGAGCCGTGAGCGCTTCACAACGGAAGGCGACCGCAAGATAAGGATCGGACTTACCGTTATCAAGAATGTCGGCGAAGGCGCTGTGCTTGATATCCTGAATGACAGGGAAAAGAACGGCGATTACAAGTCGTTTGAAGACTTCGTTGTAAGAGGCGCGAAGATCGGCGTTAAGAAGAATGTCGCAGAGGCTTTGATACTTGCTTCATGCATGGATTCCTTCGGCCTTACAAGAGCCCAGATGACTGCATGCGTGCAGACTGAATTAGACAGGATCGCACATTCTGACAGCCGCAATATCGAAGGCCAGCTGTCGCTCTTTGATCTCGGCGGCAGTGAGGCGGCAGGTCCTTCCATCTTTATTCCTGATATCCCTGAATATCCTGATGCGCAGAAACTCGGATATGAGAAGGAGATGGTAGGCATCTATCTTTCAGGCAATCCTCTTGCTTCATATACGAAGCTGATATCTGAAATAGCAACGTTCGACATGTCAGAAGCATCGGACATCTTATCGCTTTCAGGAAGCGATGCTTTAGATGACGGCAAGCAGGTTGCTATGTGCGGAATGGTCACCGATAAGCGCACGGGTTACACGAAGAAAAAGACCATGATGAGCACAATAACCTGCGAAGACTTGAGCGGTGCTTTTGAAGTCCTTCTCTTCGGCAAGAATTTCGATACATATAACCGCATGGTCGAAAAGAACAGGCCTTATCTATTTGTCGGCAGAAGACAGATGAGGGAAGGCGGCGAGCTCACGATGTTCGCAGATTCGGTTTTCGAACTGTCAGATGACCCTGCACTTTTAAGCAGTATCCGGAATGACAGGGGATATCAGACGGCATTAAGAGAAAGAGACGGCGCCCAGACCGCAAAGCCTGTTCAGGTTCCTGCAGTAAATAATCCCGCGCCTGTTGCAGCTCAGGTACAGGTTCAGACGGAAGCTCCTCACAAGGCTCCTGCAAATGAGACAGGTGGGGGAGTTATAAGGATCCACTATTCCGGCAAGCCTGATTCCAAGGGCTTTAACAGGCTCTTGAACTTCCTTGCATATTTCCACGGCAACATGCCTGTGGAAGTCCTTTTCAAAGCTGACAACAGCGTATTAAGGCTTGATAACATGTGCAGTATTGCAGCTGATGAAGCCGTGCTTAAAAAACTTGCTGAATTAGTCGGTGAAGATAATATCGAGATGATCTAAAAGGAGGAGAGCCTTATGGACGAACAAAAAGTTGCTGAACTTAACAGGATAGTTAGAGAATGCAATCACATTGTTTTCTTCGGCGGTGCCGGCGTGTCGACTGAGAGCGGCATACCGGATTTCAGGAGCAAAGACGGCCTTTATAACCAGCATGACGTCAAGTTCGACAGGTACAGTCCAGAATATCTCCTCAGCATCGACTGCCTTGTGGATCACCCGGATGTCTTCTATGAGTTTTACAGACAAAAGCTCAATACGGCAGGAATCGAGCCTAACAGGGCCCACTATAAGCTTGCCGAGATGGAGAAGGCCGGGAAGCTGGACGGCATAATCACGCAGAATATTGACGGACTTCACCAGAGAGCCGGAAGCAAGAATGTCCAGGAGGTTCACGGCACCACATACCGCAACTACTGCATGAAGTGCCATGAGAAATATCCTTTTGATTTCATCTTCAAGTCTGAAGGACCGATCCCTAAGTGTCCCAAATGCGGCGGCATGGTAAGACCTGATGTTACGCTCTATGGTGAAGGATTGCCCCAAACTGCATGGATAGAGTCAAAAAGGCTCGTGTTCAGGGCAGACTGCCTGATAATCGGAGGAACATCTCTGGCCGTACAGCCTGCAGCGTCTCTCGCTTATGATTTCTCGGGCAAATATCTGGTAATCATCAACAGGGATAAGACCTTTGCGGACAGGAATGCGCATCTCGTATTCCACGACAATATCACAGAGGTTTTGGATTCGATTAAGCTCGAAGACTGATACTTGATATTTGCGGCGGGCAGATAAACAACCTTTTTCTTATTTAGTGTATAATATTCTCTGAAATCTTTTGATGTTTCGGAGGCATTTTTATGGGCAGACTTCTTTATGATGAGAGTAACCTTCCCGAGATCAACAGCCTGAAGGCTTTGAATTATGACGAGGTAGATAAGGATACCGTTGAACCGGTAAAGCGCGTTGGCGTGCTTACGAGCGGCGGTGATGCCCCCGGAATGAATGCGGCAATAAGAGCCGTTGTAAGAGCAGGCATTAATGCAGGATTTGAGATGTACGGCGTAACCAGAGGCTACCATGGCCTTTGGAAGGGCGAGATCAAGCAGCTCGACGGCAGAAGCGTATCAGAGACCCTGCAGCGCGGCGGCACATTCCTTATGACAGCAAGATCCCAGTCTTTCATGACTGACCAGGGCGTTCTTAAGGGTGCCAAGATGATGGAAGCATATGGTCTTGATGCTTTGATCGTAATCGGCGGCGATGGTTCTTATAAGGGCGCAAGAGCACTTGCAAGGATCGGTATCCCTGTTGTAGGTATGCCCGGCACGATCGACAACGATATCGCCTCCACCGAATATACTATCGGCTACGATACGGCTATGAATACTGCGATGCAGTGCATCGACAAGTTAAGAGATACGGCATCTTCCCATGAGCGCTGCAGCGTTATCGAAGTAATGGGAAGACACGCAGGCTGGATCGCACTTAACGTTGGTATCGCAACAGGTGCCGAGAGCATCCTCATTCCTGAAGTTCCTTACGATTTTAATAAGGACGTATTGAGAGTTATCCTTGACGGCAGAAATACCGGCAAGAAGCACTATATCGTTATCGTTGCAGAAGGCGTCGGCCATGCTGAAGAGATTGCTAAGCAGATCGAAGAGGCTACCGGTATCGAGGCACGTCCCACGATTCTCGGACACCTCCAGAGAGGCGGTTCGCCGACATTAAGAGACAGGACAATGGCAAGCCTTATGGGCATCAAGGCCATTGACTGCCTCGTTGAGAAGAGATTTAACAGACTTGTGGTTCAGCAGCACGGAGAGATTACCGATGTTGATATCGAGGAAGGTCTTGCTATGACAAAGACCATTACTCCCGACATCATCGAGAATATCAAGAGGCTTGGTTGATCTTACAGGTCAGTAGGGGATAGTTGACTATGTATGAATTCTTAAGCTTTGAAGAAAGCCTTGAGCGGAAGAAGATCCGCGGGCGTGTCTTGAATACGCTTGAATTTACTAAGATCAGGGACAGCGTTGCCTCCAAAGCGAGAACGTCTTACGGACGCGAGCTTTGCAGGGACATGGCTCCTGTTTGTGATATCGAAAATGTGACCAAAGAACTGTCCTGTTCAGGACAGGCGATGGAGCACATCTTAAGATTCGGAATGCTTCCTTTAGGAGGCATGAGAGACTTAAGAGAAGCACTGACTTATGCAAAGGCTGACGGCACTCTGACATGCGGACAGCTTTTGGAAGTGGCTTCATTCCTTAAAGCATCTGATGAGATCAGAAGGACTATCGCAAAGGCAAGATCTGCAGGCTCTCCGTTTGTTGATGAGACAGAGCCTGACATCTGCGCTTATGTTGATAAGCTCGAGACTTCAGATAAGCTTTTGGAGAAGATCGAGAGCTCTATCTTAGGTCAGGATGAAGTGTCCGATAAGGCCAGCAAAGAGCTGTCTTCGATAAGAAGAGAGCGCAAGAATATCGCGAGCGGCATAAGATCGCTTTTGGACCGCGTTATCGCCAATCACGCTGACATGCTCCAGGAGGGCATCGTAACACTCCGTGAGGGAAGATACTGTATTCCTGTTAAGGCTGATTTCAACGGCAGGATAGAAGGTATCGTGCACGGTGCATCTTCTTCCGGGCAGACGCTCTTTATCGAGCCTATGAGCGTTGTTGAAGCAAATAACAAGATCGCTGAACTTACATTTGCTGAGCAGGCTGAGATCCAGAGGATCTTAAAGAGCTTTACGAATGAAGTGGTATCTATAAGCCCGCTGCTCGAGAATAACATGCAGATAGCATCACGCCTGGATTATATTTTCGCAAAGGGCGAATACGGCGTTGAGAATAATTCGTTCTGCCCCAAGCTTAATACCGAAGGCAGGATCGACCTTAAGGGTGCAAGGCATCCGCTTATTCCCAAAGACAGTGTTGTGCCGGTGGATATCAAGATCGGCGACGGCTATGACTCTCTTATCGTTACAGGTCCTAACACGGGCGGTAAGACAGTATCTCTTAAGACATGCGGACTTCTTGTTATGATGACGATGGCGGGAATCCCGATCCCTGCTGACAGCGGATCTGAAGTCTGTGTTTTCGACAGGGTCCTTGCCGATATCGGTGACGAACAGAGCATTGAAGAGAGCCTGTCCACATTCTCATCGCACATGTCCAATATTGTGTTTATCCTGAAGAACATCAGAGGCAGGTCTCTGGTGCTCTTAGACGAGCTTGGTTCCGGAACTGATCCTACGGAAGGCGCAGCGCTCGCGATATCGATAATTGAAGAGCTCAGGAAGAAGAACTGCATCGTAATGTCCACGACGCACTACAGGGAGCTTAAGAGCTATGCGGAGACCACGGAAGGCGTAATGAATGCCTCCTGCGAATTCGATACGGAGACTTTGGCTCCGACATATAAGCTCATTACGGGAAGACCCGGTTCTTCGAATGCTTTCGTGATATCAAGCAAGTTGGGTCTTGCAAAGCACATCCTTGAAAATGCAAGGACCAGGATGTCCACAGACGAATTAAGATACGAGGAGCTCCTCTCGAAGGCTGAGGAAGAGACTAAGAGAGCAGAAGAGCTTGCGAAGGAAAACGACAGGCTCAATATTGAGCTCAAGGCTGAGAAGGCCCGCCTCGAAGAAGAGAACATAAAGCTCAAACAGTCCAAGACTAAGATCTTAAATGACATGAGAGCTGAGCAGAAGAAGCTTTTGCAGGAGCAGGAAAAAGAGATCAGCGAAGAACTCCGCGACTTACGAAAACGCTCCAGGGATATGGACAGGTCAGAGCGAGAGAAAGAGCTCGATAAGATCAGAAGAAAGCTCAGAGCCGGCGTTCAGGATCTTGAGACGGAAGACGATGAAGCTGTTGACGCAGTCGCTTTAAGCGGCGAACCTGTAAAGGAAGTCATCGAAGGCGAATGCTACTATGTTCCGTCTTTGGGCCAGACAGGTGTTGCGGAGTCCGGCCTTTCCAAGAGCGGCACCGTTAATATCCTTTGCGGAAGCATGAAGATCGCAGTAAAGAAGAGCCAGCTCATGATGCCTACAAAGGCTCAAAGAGACGAGTTCTTAAGAGGAAAGAACAAGGGCGCCCAGAAGGGCAAAGTCCTTAAGACCAAGTCTTCTGGCGAAGATATGGGCAAGGTAAGGTTCAATGCCGCTTCGACCACGAGATCAGAGCTTATGCTGATCGGCATGACTACGGCTGAAGCTGAATCAAGACTTGCCAAATACCTTGAAGACTGTGTCCTTGCAGGTATCAGGGAAGCAAGGATCGTTCATGGTAAAGGCACCGGAGCATTAAGATCCTGCGTGCAGGATGTGCTGATAAAAGATGACAGAGTCGAGTCTTTCCGCGCCGGCGAACAGGGCGAGGGAGATGCAGGCGTAACAATAATCAAATTCAGATAAACGGGAGGGGTCATCATGGCAGAGAACAATGTGAATCAGGTACAGCCGGCTAATGTCCAGGTTCCGGCAGAAGAACCGAAGAGAGTCCGCGTAGGTTATATCTTCCTCTCGCTCGTTCCGGTTGCGGTGCTTTTAGCTATCCAGACGGTCACGCAAATACCCTTTATGGCTATAGCGATGGCTGAGACTGTGTCTGAAGCAGGTGGCAATCCCGGAGATGTGCTCGACACTATGATGAGGATGTCGGAGGTCTTCAATGCCAAATATGCTGTCTGGGCTTACATGCTCTACGGCGTTATTGCCCTGATCGTTTTCGGAAGCTGGTATATCAAGAGCTTTGTTAAGGGCAAGCCCAGATTTAAGTTCAGCAGTGTGTTCGGTTTTAAGTCCGTCCTGGCTACAGTGGGAATCGTTATCGGACTTACGTTTACGATAGATGCGGGAATGACACTTGCCTCATGGCTGGTTCCTGACGTAATGGATTCTTATAAGCAGCTTATTGAAGCTTCAGGCCTTGTGGATAATGTTCTGATCACGGTCATCTACGGAATCCTGATGGGACCTGTTCTTGAAGAACTTGCTTTGCGCGGACTTACATTTGGCTATCTCGAAAAATCCAACATCAAGCCGTTCTTTGTGATACTCATCTCGGGCATCCTTTTCGGAGCAATGCATATGAACCTTGTTCAGGGCATCTATGCATCTTTCCTGGGCTTCTTCTTGGGTTATCTGAGATACAAGTACCGTTCGATCTCTATTACGATCATATGCCATATCCTGTTCAACCTTATGGGAACATACGGAAGCGAGGCTTTGTCATTGCTGAATCTCAAGGAAGGTGCAGTGCTCATCTTAGGCGGCATCTCACTCTTTATCCTCGCATTCGCTATCGTCCTCATTAACGGAGATGCAAAGGCTTACCACGCGGAATGAGTTAACAATCCGTTTAAGCAAAGCCTGCGGCTTGTGTGTTATACTTTAAAAGTAAATCGAACTTGATTAGGAGAGATCAGTTTTGCTTAGCGAAGAAGAACATATGTCAGAGGCCCTGGTCAGGATCTTTGAGAACGTCGTTTTAACAGAAGAGAAATCTCTTCAGGCAGGATATTTTAAAGACCTGTCTATTGCTGAAATGC
>JAEFBC010000065.1 GCA_016292155.1 Saccharofermentans sp.
AAATAAGATACAGGTTAGTGTCACTTTAACATAAAAGAAGAAACAACACGGTCAATTTGTGCTATTATTAACACGTTTGTAATCTAAAAATAATAAATAAAGGGTATATATGTGGGGAAAACCTAGTTCAATATTGAAAGAAAAACGAGGCACTTTCAGCCTTCTGAAAGCTAACTGGCCTCAGTTCCTTTTAGCATTCCTGTTTCCGACGCTTACAGTGCTTGCTGCATTTGCCGTTACAGGATGTTTCCCGTTCGGCGACAGAACGATCCTTACAGTTGACCTCTATCACCAGTATTGTCCTTTCCTTGTTGCTTTCAGGGACAAGGTCATCTCCGGTGATTCGCTCTTTTACAGCTGGAATGACGGTTTGGGACAGGAATATTTCGCGGCTTATGCCAACTATGCTGCAAGCCCGCTTAATATATTCTCATTGTTCTTTACAGCCAAGACCATGCCGATCTTCATCGAATTCGTCACATGCCTGCGCGCCGGTCTTGCTTCGGTATTCATGCTCCTTTTCCTGTCTTCCAACGATAACAGAAGGATTGACAATGTTACCGTAATATTCAGCTCTTCATACGCTCTCTGCGGCTGGTTCATCTCATTTTTCTGGAACATCATGTGGTGTGATGCGGTAGTATTGCTCCCCCTGATCGCCTTAGGACTCCGCCGGCTCCTTGTTGAACGCAGATGCGCTCTTTACATAATCGCTCTTGCGGTCTCCATCATGAGCAATTACTATGCAGGCTATTTCCTTTGCCTTTTCATGGTGCTCTTTGCGCCTTCCTACTATATCTGCCTGTTCTCACGCGAGAAGCCCAAGGGCGATCCCGGAAGGCTCTGCTTTAAGACTTTTATCGGGGCAGCATTCCGTTTTGCAGTCTCGAGCATTCTTGCAGCGGGAGTATCGGCTGCACTTACAGTTCCCACATATCTGATCCTTAAGAACTGCTCTGCAACGGGCGACAAACTTAAGGTGGATTACGCGCTGCAGAACGATCTTTTCGATTTCCTGGGAAGACTCATGGTATCGGCTAACCCTAATATCAGAGACGGCATGGCTAATGTATACAGCGGCATCGTTATCGCCCTCCTGCTGCCTTTGTTCTTCCTGCTCCCCAAGAGAACAGGGATCAAGCTCAAGCACAAGATCGTGTTCGGACTTCTCATTATGATCATGTATCTGAGCTTTACAAACCGCACTCTCAACTTCATCTGGCACGGAATGCACTTCCCGAACCAGATCCCGTACAGAGAGTCATTTATAATGAGTTTCCTTCTTGTTTTTGTAGCATTCCTTACTATAAGGCGGATAAGGAGTCTCGGTGTTAAGTACGTCACCGGATCAGTGCTCAGCATGGCTGCTTTCCTTGTCCTTTACGAGAAGTTCGGCACAGGCAACGAGGGGTATCTTCAGATCGGCACGACCCTTTTATTCCTTATCATCCAGGGCGCGGCGCTTCATACTGTAAGCAATATCCATACCAAGAAGTCCGGTTTCTTCTGCGAGACGCTTCTTACTGTCACGATGATGGTCGAGATGTTTGCAGCATCGCTTATAACCATTGGCGTTGTCTGCATGCATGAGGGTTTTACGAGCTATAAGCCTTACGGAAGAAACTATTCTGAAGTTCATGCTTATGCAGAGAAAATCGAAGGTTCTGAGGGCCACATGAACTTCGAGCGATCAGAGCTCTTCCCGAATAATATCTGCGATCTCCAGTCCCTTTATAACGTTAAGGGCCTTTCGATATTCTCTTCAACGGCAAGAGAGAGCTTCGTCAAGTATACGAGGAACTACGGCTTCCATAACAACAATATCAACGGACTTCGAAATGCCGGTCTTACACGCGTTACGGCGACTCTTTTCAATGTAAGAAATCTCATTGAGATCGACAAGACGCAGGCGGTTCCTGATCTTTTCGAGAAAGAATATGAAGACGGAACCATCACTTCATGGGCCAATAAAGATGCGCTCAATGTCGGCTTTATGACCGGCACGGCTGTAATCGACTATGCGCCTGATTACGATAATGATCTCGATGTCTTCTCAAAGACAAACGAATGGGTAAAGAGCATGGGCGCAGGAGACGTTTATAAGCCGGTCGTCCTGAATGTTGAAGGAACACCCGGATTCGCATCTTCAAGCACACAGGGCAAGGTCCTGAATCTTACCTCTTCGAGCAGCGTGCAGAGTGATGAATACTCATTCAACGTAACTATAGATAATGCTGATATCGGCTCTGATGTTTACATCTACGCCAATTCCAAGAAGGGCGGAACAGTCAACATCAAATGCGGCGATAAGACCAGAAGATTCGAGATCAGAAGCTACCAGATCATCACTGCGGGCGTCTTTGACGGAACACCCATTAATGTCAACGTAAAGTATTCCGAGAATCCCGGTTCTGCGCTTGTTGTTTACGGATATCAGCTCGACAGGACAGGTTATGAGCAGATGCTTGAAAAGTTCTCTGACGAGCAGCTCGTGGTGTCTGAATATGACGCAACATCCCTTACAGGTCACGTCGATGTTAAGGAAGACGGACTGCTGTTCCTTTCGATCCCTTATGCAGAGGGCTGGTCAGTAGAGATCGACGGCGAAAAGGGTGAGATCACACCTGTCCAGGACGCTTTCATGGGCGTAAAGCTCCAGAAGGGAAGCCACGATATCAGGCTTAAGTACACTCCGGCAGGCTTTAAGCCCGGATGCATCATAAGCGTTGTCTCGATCGTAATCATTGCTGCATATATCACTGTTTCTTCTGTTGTCAGCAAAAAGAAATCTGCAAAAGCGCTTGCTGAAGCCAACACATCTGAAGGCGTTCAGCCGGAAGGAACTCAGATAGAAGAAGCTCAGGCTGAAGTTATCGAAGAAGTTCCTGTTTCTGATGTGGCTGAGACTATCGGAGTTCCTGAAGAAGGCTTTGAAGAAGCACTGACAGGTCTTCCTTCCGAAGATGGTGACGATACAGTAAAAGAGAATGCAGAAGCTGATAACGGAAGCGAACCGGAGGCGGATAATGATTAACACCAAAGGAAAACTTAAAGACTACAGGGGAGAACTGTTCTGCTTTCTGGCAGCAGTCCTGATAGCATTCTTAGCCCTTAATGCCGGCCGTTATATTGAGCCCGGCAAGATCCTCCCGACCGGCCTTTCGATGCGTTCAGACAAGCTCAATGAGAATATCCTTGGCGGAATTGATAATGCCTTGGATGATATCAACCTTATCAGAACAGGAAGTGCGGGCAGAAATCTCTGGAGAATCCTCACATTCATCCATATGGATCTTTTCTTCTATCTGGCTTTGCTGATCCCCAAGGCTGCAAAGACAATACTCATGGCCGGATACTATGTAAGGTTCGGTCTTTGCTGCTCGGCAATGTATTACTTCCTCGCCAAGCACATTAAGATCACCAAGCTTGCCGCAGCTCTTATGGCAGTCATGTTCGCATTCTCTTCGCATGTCATTTTCAATGCGCAGTTTTCCGCGGTAATGAACATGGCGCTCTTCATGCCGGTGCTCTTATCTTCAATAGATTCTTATTATAAGACCAGGTCGTGGAAGTCTTTCTCCTTTGTCTGGTTATCTTCATTTGCTGTCGGCGCTTCCGGAGGTTACGGCCTTCTTACCGGAATACCGGCTGCTGTTTTTATCAGTTTCTTAATGGCTGTCGGTCTTTATGAGAGCATGAAGATGGCATTTACATCCTGGCTCAAGGTCCTCGGAGGTTTTGTGGCAGGTGTTGTCACGACTGCTGCTTTTGCTTTGCCCGGCCTTATGTTCATGAAGGTTGATGTCAATATTGCCGAGAGTGTTAAGAATGCCAAGGTCTCATTCACGGTAATGGATCTTATCAGGTCAATGTTCATGCTCCGTTCCGGAAACATTTCAACGGGCAATGTCTCCTCTTTTTATATCGGTATCCTTACAATAGCTGCTCTGGTGGCATTCATTATCAATGAAGAGATCCCGCTGAGGCTTAAGGTGACCACTGCTGTCATGGTGTCTGTTTTCCACATCGTCAGCTGCTCAACATTTATGAACGAGACTGTCAGCATTTTCGGGACCTCGCCGATACTTACATCTTCAAGACTTATCTGTCTTGAGGTCCTGCTTTTCTTCATTGCGGGAATCGGTCTCAAGAACATTACAAGCCTTGGAAGAGGCGGATTTATTGCAGTCTGTCTTATACCTCTGGCTTTCCTGATCCTTTCCAACAACGCTTCTTCAACGACGTCCCTTTCGAGTGTTATTCTTATCTCTACATTTATTGCGGTTATTCTGGAATCTATCCTGGTCTATGGCATCGCAAAAGACAGGCTCTCCGGCAAAGCCAAGGCCGCTGTGCTTGTTCTGGGGTTCATTTTCGTCGGTATCAATGCAGTGTTCATTATGTTTAATAACACGATCACGAAAATGTCCACTGAAGAATATTTCCAGCCTGAATTCGGTGATGAAGAGGCCCAGGTCCTTATATATGACGATGATTTTGAGCTCGCAGCCCTTAACGGCAGCAAGTTCCTTATCGTTCCTGAGGATATTGACCTTTATGAACGCGGCAGTTACCCGATCGACGATGTTAATTTCCTGTCAGAGAAGATCTCAGGAACTAATCTCTATGAAGAGATCTATATAACGCCTTCAGCAGATGCTGATATTAACCAGAAGGATCCTGACAGGTTCGGCCTTGATGAAGGCACCAATTATCTGCCGTTCAGTCCGTTCAGGATCAGTCCGGATGAGCGCATATTCTTGTACTGTACGGCTATGTGCGGCGCTGCGGTCGAGATCGAGACAGACAAAGACGAAGGAACAAGGGTATTTACAGGACCGTTCCTTACAGAACTCGATCCGGAATCAGGAGAGGTCAAACTTAACTTCGAGATCGAATCTGATGGTGAAGAGATCTGCCATATCGCGCTGTTTAAGCTCAACACGGAAGCATACAGCAAGCTGCTCTCTTATTCCGGCGATGCAGGATCTTCAAGATTTAAGATCGATACAAAGGGCAAGACAGGCGACTGCACTGTGATCCTGCCTTATTCTTACGACGATACAAAGATAAAGGTCAACGGCAGCTACTGCAAAACATTCGAATATGCCGGAAAACTTTGTGCGGCATTTAACGGCAACGGCGGCGAAATGGAAGTCACTGTCGAGCAGAAAGCTGACGGAATCGTGCCCGGAATCGCACTTAGCGTTCTTGCAGCCGCAAGCCTTGTCGCAATTCCCATATCCCAAAGGTATAATGAAAAGAAGAGAAGATGTACCGAAGGGAACAATAATAATGCTTAGCAAGAAGATCATAGACGGCACCGAGTTTGTGGTGTTCGATATGGAATGGAATCAGCCGATGCCGGGTAAAGAATACCCTTTTGATGTCAGCAGACTCACCGGCGAGATCATTGAGATTGGTGCTTTCAAGTACGTATACGACAACGGGGAACTGTTATACAGGGATTCTTTCTCTGTGGATATCGCGCCCGTTAAATACACCAAGCTCCATTATCATGTTAAAAAAGTAACTCATAAAAAGAATGCGGACCTTCTGAAGGGAGAACCCTTTCAGGAGGCTTATAAGAGATTCAGGAGCTTTTGCGGTGACGCTATCCTTGTAGGGTGGGGAAGCTCTGATCCGTCGATGCTGAAGATGAACCTTGAGTTCTTTGAGATGGACTCGAAGTTAAATCTCTTCTTCCTGGATCTGCAGCCTATCTTCTCGCTTTTCGCAGGCCTACAGGGAACCCAGAGAAGCGTTGAGGCAGCCGTGGATTTCTATAATATCGATAAGAATGAGATCTTCCACAGCGCGACTGCCGATGCCCACTATACGGGAGCGGTCTTTGAAGAGATCTTTAAGCACAACAAGCCTTCGGAAGTAATATCTGCGATCTCCAGTTCATCTATCGATCCGGATATTCCTTCGGATTTCAGCTTTGTCGGACCTGAGTGCCTCGACGCCGTAAGCGCTTTTGCAACGTCTAAGAATTTCATGACCAACTGTCCGCTCTGCGGCAGCAGGCTTTCTGTTAAGATCCCGTGCTTCAGGATCCGCAAATCCCAGTATGCTCTGCTCGAATGCAGGGAACACGGCGAGCTGTTCTCAAGGACCAGAGTCAAGAAGAACAGGGCAGGGAATCACTACGCTGCATCGGTTATGCGCTTTGCCACCCAGAATGATTATTGGTTAGTAGCTTCTAAAAAAGAAGAGTTTGATAAATACGGCGAAAAGGGCAAACCGGCCGAGAAAACAGAGGAAGAAGAGACTGAAACATAGTTTGTAAACAAAATGTTAACAAACTATGTAAAAAAAGTTAGCAAAATTCGAATTTTCTGTTGAAATTTGTATTCATATGCCTTAAAATAGGCTCAGATAATAAGGCGAATTGTGCGGGGTATTCCCGCCAAATGCAGTGAAATATGTAACTTCAGACCATAAAGAAGGAAGGTGCTTCTTATGATTAAAAGATTGAATAAAGCTAAGAAGAACAAGCAGGGAGCTATCCTTGTAATCGTTGTTCTCATCCTGGCACTTGCAATGATCTTTATTGCATCCGCTATGATGCTTACCCAGGCTACAAGACGCCGTTTGTATTCACAGACGATGGCCAGCCAGGCAAGACTTACTGTAACATCAGCTTCCGAAGTTTTCCTGGAAGCACTTAAGACACAGGAAATCACTGATGCCCAGCTCGAGAAAATCATGAACAAGACTCATGGTACGGGCGCTACAAAGGTTAAGATGGTTGTTCCCGGTGTTCCTGGTATGTCTGAAGCTAACGACAACTGCACATGGCTTGATATTTATACAAGTGCATCAACACCTGATTACGTTTACTGTGATTTCACAACAGTTATCGGTCCCAACACCGAGAACGTTCAGGTAGTTCTTAAGGCAGAAGAAGATGAGCCCGCTTACGGTTCACAGTTTAAGAACCAGGTAGAAGTTGCAGGCGGCGTTGGTGTCGGCGAATTGAGATTTACAAAGGGCGTCGGTATGTGGGATGCATCGAAGATCTCTGCTCCTACAGACAACACAATCGTTTTAAGAGGCAACTACAAGGGCCAGACATCTTCCACTCTTTACTTCTCAGACGTAGTTTTCGGTCAGACATCAAGCAACGTTCAGCTTGGCGGTGGTGAGAGATTCTACGGAAAGATGATCTTCCTCCAGGGCGCACAGATGAACTGCCGTTCAAGTGCTTTGGTTTATGGTGATATTTACCTCATGGGTACAGACAAGAGCGCAGGATTAGCACTTAAGGATTCCAGCCAGGCAGGTCTCTGGGATAATCTCGCAGGTCAGAAGAACAACTTCATCTTCTCAGGAAGAAAAGTTCAGAACGACAATAATGATACTAATAAGAAGATCTATGACGCTCTTACAAAGAACAATTCTCATAAGGTCTACTTCGTTGACGGTAATGGTAACAGCTTGGGTGCCAGCCCTGACATCGCAAATGGTAAGGCATCAGGTTCCTTCTCTTATACAGTCACCAACTATGCTCAGACATCCGCGTTAAGCGCTGATAACAAGAAGAACGTTAAGAGATATCTTTCCTGGAACTATGGTTCTTCCAATCCTTTCCCGTCTGCTTCAACAGTATTTAAGAAGCTTTGTCCCGATGGTAAGGTTGAAACTGCACCTACTGATATTACACTTTCTTATCAGACTTACAGTTCTGACGGCTCCAAGACTTTTGCAGCCAATTCGACGATTCCTGCAGGCACAAAATATATCGTTAACCCTGTAACAACGTCTTATCCTTCCTACAAGAAGGATGGCAGCGGCAATCCGGAGAAGACTCTGAACCTCAGTTCTGTTACTTCATCCCAGTATCTTGCACCTGGTTATTACTATGTAACAGGAAACGGTTCAAGTGTTACCGGTGGCGGTGAAGCTTACAGAGCAAATCCGATCGTTCTTACTATCGACGGATCAAGAGGAGACGAATACCGTTTCTACTTTGCAGCTAATCACAACTTCCTCCTCAGAGGACTTGTATTTGCAGTATATAACGCAGATTCCAACAAGCCTGTTCTCTTCATTCTTGAGAGCGGTGCGAAGATCCAGTTGTCACACAACAACGATGGTCTTGGCGGTGGTTCAGCCCTCTGCTCAGCAGGATTCCTTTCTGTATCTACAAGACCCGGATGCGACTCATCTGCCAATATGATCAATTATGTTCATACAAAGACATATAATGATGAGGTTACAACTATCAAGAATTCAGCTTTCAAGGATTACAACGGAGCTCAGGTAGGTTCTACTTACTCCGTATACTATGACAACAAGGTTAAGCCCGCAATGTTCATCTATGGTGTAGGAAATAACGTTATCTGCCTCGGTAAGAGTGTAACGATCGAAGCCTATATCGGTCTTTATGGCGGTTCCTGCTTCGGACCTATCGATGGTTCTAACGAGAATCAGCAGATCTACGGCAGAATCGAGTGCGAGGAATTCCACACATACAAGCAGGAGGGAACATTCCAGATCGCCGGTTATGATAACCCTGTAGGTGACTTCGCAATGCCTTACTGTCCGCAGCCTACATCTGAGGACACAATGCCTAAGAAGAGAATCGCTAAGTCCAAGTATTCTGTAGCAGACATTACTTACTACTACTAATAAGTTATAACCTGACTGCGGTTTAGATCAAAAGTTAAAGGGGTTGGCTCCGGAAGGAGACAACCCCTATTAATTTGCAAAAATGATTCAAAACCAAGTAATTGATATGCGGTATTATTCCAGGATCAAAAGATTGGGAAGATAAGTAATATCTTCAGCGATAGATCTTGAAGACTGTTCAACGATCTTGGAATTGCTGCAGACTGAAACCTCATAGTATGAGATGCTCTCAGATGAAGCAATGATCATCTCAGACTTTTCGATCAGGCGCAACATGCTGCCGTGAAGAGGGTTCGATTCATCAAGGAGTTTTGTACCCTTATCGGTCAGATATACGATAACGGAACTGAATGATGATTCGCTGAGGCTGGACAGGAACCCGGAAAGGAGTTCGCGGCCGTGATCAGAGTCAGAGGAATAGTAATCATGCTTAATAAGCACATACTTAGTGGATGTCTCCTCATCGGTCTTTTCCTGCATTACCTCAAGAAGGGAAACATCGGACAGCTGTTCCAGCTGCGCACCCTGATAATCAAGACTGCTTCTTTGATTGCTGCTCATCAAAATCCCTCCCGTCGGAAGACAGGAAACGCATAGAGCGCTGGATGGAGTTTTTGCTGGTTCCCCAGGGCTTGTCTGTATTCCTGTAATCAAATTTAAGAGTGAAATACTCGACATCTGAGATCAATGCATCGAATGTGGCCGTGTTGTTGGTATAAAGAGCCTCAACAAAATCAGCCGCATCGTTCTGCGGAAGTTTTGCAGCCTGCCTTAACAGCATGGCTGTATGCGGAAGACAATGGAATTCAGCGTTTATAAACTTTTCTTTGAAATCCTTATCATGCGAAAACATCCAGCAGATGACTTCAACATAGTGTTCCATTGCATCGTTAAGATTGTCACAGATAGGGCAGAGCCTGATCCTTTTCTCGATGAGGTCAGCCATATTGTTAAGCTTCTGCTTGTATTCAGGATTCCTGCCTTTTAAAAGACCGGCTTTGGCCGGAATGGCAGCCTGAAGCTTGGGATTTATATCCTCGTTGAAATCCTTAAGATGAGTATGCATAACAAGACCAAGACCGAGTCTGTTGGTAACCGCTTTATTGAGTTTTCCCATGTGAACAGGACAGAAACCGGTCTTGTTGGTTATCTTACGTGTATCAGGCTCCATCAGGGATGGTCCGAGATAATACTCGAGATAGTTATTCTCAGCTTTATCGCGAAGCCTGCAGATCGGGCAACCGCCGTGCTCGTTATAAGCATCGTTAACAGGAATCATGTAGATCTTTTCCATTAATTATCCTCCGGTGACAATGGTTTAGGTAAATGCATGAGACGGTTTGCCCTGACATTTACACCATTCATAGTTATAGAAGTGAATTCCTCGACAGCGTTTCCGACTTTCTGCTGGGCTGTCTCGAGGACTTTCTGGGCATCGTAGCCATAGTAAAGCGCAAGATCAAGGCTGATCATAACGCCGAAAGTCTGCTTCTCGGTCTTAAACGAAGTAACTTCCGCAAAGCCGGGTACATCCCTTAATACGATCTTGATCAGATCGAGGATTGCTTCATCAGATATGGAATATGAACCCAGGGAAGAGAAGGTGGGTCGTACTACGGTCCTGTCAGAGTCAGGAGCCAAAGGTGTAACGCCGCGCTCACGGTCAAATCTCTGTCTGAGTTTACTGAACGGATCAGAGAAATAACCTGAGAACTCGTGTTTGATCTCCATACTTGGTACAGGGATCGTATGCATACCTTCGGTAACTCTGGTGGTACGGGCAAGACGTCTTTCTTCCTCGGTGGAAACATCTTCGATCCTGATAAGCATTGACGGCTGGTTAAGCCAGAGGTTATCACAAATTTTGCTGAGCATGGAATCTGATGTGCCCAGGATCATAAGAGCTCTGGGCATTGATTCGATCAGGGCGCGGCGCATCATCGCGGATCTCGTGGGATCAACAAATATGGCCTGCCTTACGGATTCCATCTTGGTCGGGGCCTTCTTGGCGGAAGTACCGGCAACGATGCGGCTTCCGTTGATAAGAAGACCGTCATCAATGATGTAGTAGATGTTATTATCTCTGGCTACTTTGATCGCTCTGGTACTTTTACCGGTTCCCGAAGCACCGACGAAAGCAATGACCGCGATGTTCGATAACACTTCGCGTGTCAGTTGTTCGCTCGAAAGTATAAGCTCCGCATTACGTTCGAAGCTTTGAGCAGTGTCGTAACTGGTATTCTGATTTGCCGGATTAGACCTGTCGAATCTCTTAAGAGTCCCACGAAATTCAGACAACAAAGTCTTTCGCGCTGCGGGAGCGCTCTGCGCCTGAATCTGCTCTTGTTTTAATTCGTCATGGTTGTCCAATTCTAATGTCCTTAACCGTTCCAGTTATGGAAGACTTCCTGGATATCCTCGTTCTCATCCATCATATCAAGCATCTTCTCGAGCTGGGCAACTGCATCGGGATCTGTAACTTCAGCTGTAGTCATAGCGACAGGGCCGAGAGTCGAGTCAGCGATCGAATAGTTCTTAGCTTCGAGAGCTTCACGGACTGCATAATAATCTGCAGGGGAAGTTGAGATGATGTAGTATTCGTCATCAGAATCAAAGTCAGCAGCACCGCAGTCCAATGCATCACCCATGACCTGATCCTCGTCCTCGTATTCTTCCTTGGAGATAAGGATCGTTCCCTTCTCGTTGAAGAGGAAGGAGACGGAACCGTCAACACCTAAGTTGCCGCCGTTCTTATCAAATATGTGTCTGAGATCAGCTGCTGTACGGTTGCGGTTGTTGGTAAGAGTCTTGACCATGATGGCAACGCCTGCAGGACCATAACCTTCGTATGTGATCTCTTCATAATCATCGCCTTCACCGGCTTCAGCAGCCTTCTTGATGGCGCGGTTGATATTGTCATTAGGCATGTTGGCAGCTTTTGCCTTTGCAACTACTACCTTAAGTCTTGAATTGCCGTCCGGGTCAGGACCACCGGCCTTAACTGCTACAGCTATCTCTTTGGCAATTTTTGTAAATACAGCACCCTTGGCTGCATCTGATGCCTCTTTTTTTCTTCTGATGTTGCTCCACTTAGAATGACCTGACATTAACATTCCTCCAAATGTAATCTTATTAATATAATCAAATATTATACAATCTTTTTATAGAGATACCAAACGGCAAATAAAAAGTTAGGGGCTGTCATTCCCCCGACATAAGATTGTCAAATATATTTTTTGTGCAGATTGTCTTTTAAACTTGTTATTTACTCAATTCTGTTGTATAGTTCTAACATCTATGCTTGGGCGAAGTGCGCCTGTTTGTTTTGTGTGCATTACTTGAGTGTATATTCTTTTAGAATTATCGGGAGGGTTCGATGAAGAGATTAGGTGATATTCTGGTCGAGAGCGGATTCTTAAATGCTACCGAACTTGCAGAAGTACTTAGTATTCAGAAGGAAACCGGCAAACGTCTTGGTGAAGTTATCGTTGAGAGCGGTTTGATGTCGGAATTCGACATCTTGAGGGCGGTTTCCAGCCAGTATAATTATCCGATCATTGATCTGTCAGGTATTGATGTAGACCCCAAGGCAACAGCTCTTTTAACACAGAAATTCTGCGAAGAGAACGTTGTATTCCCGATCGGATTTGATGGTGACACACTTGTAGTTGCTATCGATGACCCGATGAATATTACGATTGAAGACGAGCTTCAGTTCCAGACCGGATACCAGATATCCCTGATGCTCGCTACACACACTTCAATTATTGATGCGATTAAAGTCCATTACGGAAGAGAGAACGCCAACAAGGCTGCTGAAGAGCTCGGTACGAGCCTTGCAAATGAGAGCCTTGATGATGATAACGAACTTTCCGAAGCAGTTAACAGTGCCCCGGTTGTTAAGCTCGTTAACTCAATGATCGAATATGCTATCCGTTCAGGCTCATCCGATATCCATATCGAACCTCTCGAAGACCGAGTAAGAGTCCGTATCAGAATCGACGGTGTCATGCAGGAAGTAATGAGCAACCCTATTTCCGCAAAAGACGCCATCACAACAAGAATCAAGATCCTTGGCGGCATGAACATCGCCGAGAAGCGTATTCCTCAGGACGGCCGTATTACGACAGTTATCAATGGTGAGGACGTGGACATGCGTGTATCAATTCTTCCCTGCGTTACAGGTGAGAAGACCGTTATCCGTATCCTTGCCAAGAATGACGCTAACTTGAACAGAAAGTATCTTGGTATCAGCGACCGTAACAATGAGATGATCGACAAGATGATCAAGATCCCTCAGGGTATCGTCCTTATCTCAGGCCCTACAGGTTCAGGTAAGACAACGACCCTTTATACACTCCTTTCAGAGAAGAATACTGATGAAGTTAATATCATCACAGTTGAGGACCCTGTAGAAATCAGGATCCCTGGATTGAATCAGGTACAGGTTAATGCAAAGGCCGGAATGACATTCGCAAGCGGCCTCAGATCCATCCTCCGTCAGGACCCTGATATCATCCTCGTCGGTGAGATCCGTGACGGTGAGACTGCTGAGATCGCAATGAGAGCTGCTATCACCGGACACCTTGTATTCAGTACTATCCACACGAACGATGCGGTATCTTCCATCAACCGTCTTATCGACATGGGACTCGAACCTTACATGGTATCGTCAGCATTGGTTGGTGTTGTATCCCAGCGTCTTGTTCGCCGTATTTGCACAAACTGCAGAGAATCTTATGAACCTGAAGCTTACGACAGAGAGTACTTAAGACTCGATCCGGGCCAGAAGCTCTACCGTGGCAAGGGTTGTACAGAATGTAATGAAAAGGGATACAAGGGACGTATTGCTATCCATGAGATCGTAATCGTTACCATGAAGATGAAGGCTTTGCTTGAGAAGAGAGCAAGTGAAGACGAGATGCGCGCGCTCGCCGTTTCTGAAGGTACACAGATGCTTCAGGATTCCGCAAGAGACCTCGTACTTGAAGGCATTACGACGGTCAGCGAGCTCAACAGAGTAGCTTACACGATTGACTGATAAGGAGGTTTTTTAACGTGGAAGGATTTAGTTTATCGATCGAATCGATTTTGGCTGAATCGGTAAAGATGGGAGCATCCGATACCCATATTACGGTCGGACTGCCGCCTATGATTCGTGTTGACGGTATGTTGATGCCGTTAGGCAATCAGCCGCTTACAGCTGCAGATACTGAGTATCTTTGTAAGTCAATGATCGACAAATCAAGACAGCAGTATCTGAATGAGAGAGGTGAGATCGACTTCTCTTACATTGTTGAGAACTTCAGCCGTTTCAGATGTAACGTATTCAAGCAGCGTGGTACATATGCACTTGCTGCAAGAACGATTACAAATGAGATCCCTACATGTGAGCAGCTGGGTCTTCCCAATATCTTCAAGGAATTGGTTATGAGACCTAGAGGACTTATCCTCGTTACAGGTCCTACGGGTTCCGGTAAGTCTACTACACTTGCTGCAATGATCGGTCATGTTAACATGAGCAAGAAGTGCCACATCTTAACTCTTGAGGAACCTATCGAGTATCTCCATATGCACGGAGAAGCTATGATCAACCAGAGAGAGATTCACGAGGATACACTTTCATTCGCTAACGCTCTTAGAGCTGCTCTCCGTGAGGACCCGGATATCATCCTCGTCGGAGAAATGCGTGACCTCGATACAATTTCCACTGCTATCACCGCAGCCGAGACAGGACACCTCGTTCTTTCAACACTCCATACGTCTTCAGCTGCTGATACAGTTAACCGTATCATCGACGTTTACCCGCCGCATCAGCAGGATCAGATCAGAGTTCAGCTCGCTACCTGTCTTGTAGCCGTTATCTGTCAGACACTCGTACAGAGAATCGGCGGAGGCCGTTGCGCTGCTTTCGAGATCATGATCTCAAACGATGCTATTAAGAATAATATCCGTGAAGGTAAGACATACCAGATCGACTCCACGATCGCTACGAGCCTTCAGCAGGGTATGTGCCCTCTCGATTTCTATCTTGCAGAGCTTGTTAAGCGTAATATGATCACAAGAGATACTGCACTCCAGAGATGCAGAATCCCTGAAGATCTTAAGCGTTTCATCAATAACGCAGGTCAGACGAACAGCCCGCTGTTCGGCGATCTCGAGTTCGCCTGATACAGGTGCAAATAAAGAATTCTGATAAGAGGAGGGTTATATTAGATGGCTAATTTCAGATATCAAGTTATCGATGCAAACGGTAAAATGTCTGAAGGCATAGTCGAAGCTACTTCTATTGGAGAAGCATCAAGAAAGCTCAAATCCGATGGCAAATACATTGCCAGCTTATCCTTAGACAAGGGTAAGGGCATTATGAACATGGAGGTCGGAAGCCCCAAGCTTAAGACCCAGGATCTTGTTATCATCTCCAGACAGCTTGCTTCACTTTTGTCTGCAGGTATTACCGTTGTAAGATCACTCGATATGCTTTATCAGCAGCTTGAATCCAAGAAGGCTAAGAAGTGTGTCGGTGAAATCTATGAATCTGTTCAGAGTGGTCGTTCCCTTTCTGAAGCTTTTAAGGAACAGAGGGGCGTTATTCCGAACATCATGATCAGTATGATCGCAGCAGGAGAAGAATCCGGACGTCTCGACGAGGTTATGGAAAGACTTGCTGAGCACTTCGCTAAGGAAGCTAAGCTCAAGAACAAGATCTCTTCTGCGATGGTATATCCTAAGATCCTTGCAGGTCTTACAGCAGCCGTAAGTATCGGTTTGCTTACATTCCTTGTCCCTAAGATCGGTGATACGATCAAGGACCTCGGCGGTGAATTGCCGAAATTGACAAAGGC
>JAEFBC010000066.1 GCA_016292155.1 Saccharofermentans sp.
ATATCAGTTATCGTCCAGATGATGTTCCTTTACTTCGGACTTACGCCTTCTGCTATGGCGCTCATCATCGGAATTCTCGTTGGCCACGTGCTCACGGCTGTTGCGGTCGGCTGCCTTATCAACGTCATAATAGGATTCCTGGTATCTCTCATACTTCCTTCCGTTCTGGGAAGAAAATAACGGAAAAACTTTATAAATATATGCTTTAGATGCCCGTCTTTGTTGATATATAGACGGGCATCTATGTATTTAATCTTGTAATATTTTTTTGTTTTACAATAGCCGTTTTTGAGGATAAAATATATGCGGTGAATTTCGCTTTATACATGATGTGGAGCAGTAACAATTATGGATATTTTCATGTTTGTAACCCTTTTTGGTGGTCTTGCATTCTTTCTTTACGGAATGAAGCTATTGTCCGATTCATTGAAGAAGACGGCAGGCGGACGTTTGGAGAAACTCCTGAACAAAGCCACTGACAATCAGTTTAAAGGTCTTACTATAGGCGCGATCATAACGATCGCCATCCAGTCCTCATCTGCAATGACAGTCATGCTGGTAGGTTTCGTTAACTCCGGCATTATGGAACTGCCCCAGACCGTAGGCGTAATCTTCGGATCCGACATCGGCACGACGCTTACAGCGTGGATCTTATCCCTTGCCGGCATCGATTCCGGAGACAATATCTTCCTTAAGCTCTTAAAGCCTTCATGCTTCTCCCTTATCTTTGCTCTTATAGGTGTTATCCTTATTATGGCTGCCAAGAAGCAGAAGAACAAGGAGATCGGCACGATGCTCTTAGGCTTCTCGATCCTCATGCAGGGCATGACCATGATGTCTTCATCCATGGAGCCGCTGAAGGAGATGGACAGCTTCGTTTCCATCCTTACAGCATTTAAGAACCCGCTGCTCGGTGTCTTCTCAGGTGCTCTCGTTACAGGTATCATCCAGAGCTCAGCTGCTTCAATCGGTATCCTGCAGTCGATCTCCATGACTGGAAAGCTCACTTACGGCATGGCGATCCCGCTCGTATTGGGTGCCAACATCGGTACATGTATGACAGCCATCCTCTCTTCCATTGGTGTTAACAGAGACGCTAAGAGAGTTACGGTAATCCACGTTGCGATCAAGGTCATCGGCACAATCGTATGGCTCATCGTATTCTATTCAGTCAACGCATTTGTTGATTTCGATTTCTTAAACAGTCAGGTAAATATCGTAGGCGTTGCTGCGATCCACTCGGTATTCAACATTGCTACTACGATGCTCCTTTTCCCGTTCTCCAAGCTTCTTGTAAAGCTGGCGCATGTCCTCGTCAAAGAGTCGGAAGAAGAGCAGGAATTCAAGCTCGATGAGCGTCTCATGCTTACACCTTCGATCGCAGTAGGTGAGTGCCGCAACATGATGGTCAAGATGGTAACCAAGGCTAGGGCCGGTCTTGATAAGTCAATGGACATGCTCCTTAACGGCTACAACACAAATGATTTCGATTTTATAAAGAAGAACGAGGAGAAGGTCGACGGCTATGAGGATATCTTAGGTTCGTACCTCATGAAGCTCACAACGACACAGCACTTGAGCGTCGAGGACAAGAACAGGTCTTCACGCATCCTCCAGGCTATCGGTGAAGTCGAGAGAATCGCCGACCACGCAAATTACCTCTCGGATTCTTCTGAAGAGATCGCAAATAAGCACATGGAATTCTCCGATGCCGCAAAGGCGGAGCTCGCCATGATGATTCCGGCCGTCCGCGAGATCTATAGATTGGCTTTGGACTGCTATCTTTCAAATAACGCAAAGAATGCCGACGATATCGGACCTTTGAGGATCGTTATCAGTGAGATGAGCGATGAGTTCAAGGCTAACCACGTTGAAAGAATCGCTAACGGCAGCTGCACGACAGAGCAGGGATTCGTATTTAACGATATCCTTTACAGCTGCGTAAGAATCGCCGAGCACAGCCTCAATATCGCAGCTATTGCATACAGATATAAGGAATCTACCAAGAAGCAGCCGGATACTTACGTGCACGACTTCAAACAGCGTAAAGTGCAGGACGAGAAGAAGTATCAGGAGTATCTTAAGAGATTCAGAAATCAGGGTGCTTCCAAGGCTTAAGCGTAGCAGTATTTGACGTCATATCTGCCGTCATCTTCCATCTCAAGGATCATGTAACCGCGGGACGAACCTCCGCGGGGAAGTGACAGTGAGCCCGGATTAAGGATCCTCGGGCCTGACGGGCCCTCCCCGAATGCCGATTCATAGAATCTGCTGAATTCCGAGATGGAATCACCGAAGCTGTCGTAGGGGACATGGGTGTGGCCGAACATGACGATGTCGCAGCCTTCCTCCTGTGCAGTCAGTGATAAAGTCAGAAGGCCGTAGTTGACCTTGTGGCGGTGGCCGTGAGTGCAGAATATCTTATGGCCTTTGAGTGTGAATACCGCATCATTTCTCACGAGTTCAGGAACATATGAAGTGGTGTCGCAGTTGCCCCTTACGAAGATGCAGGGCGTCTTCGGAGATCCTGCCCAGCCGGCGATCTCTGCCTGGTTATATTCCGAATCGCCGAGATGAATGAGCATGTCAGGTTTTTCCTTTAAGATCACAGCTCTTAAAGGCCCGTTTATTCCGTGTGTGTCACTTACTATCAGTATTCTCATTTGCTTTCCTTATCAGACAAAATAGAAGTCAGTATCCCAGCCGGGGATGCATCTTGTATGGCGCATATAGACTTTGTAGTCGCCTCTTATCTCAAGCACTTTTTTGACGATTGCGAAAACATCCTCGCTCCTGTGATAGCAGGCTATCTTCATCACCGGGCGGTCCTTTCTGATGGTGTTAACAGCACCCCCGAGCGCTTCGGATTCCGAGCCTTCGACGTCGAACTTAATGAAGCTTACTTTATCGATGGATAACGAATCAACTGTAACGACATCTATCGTTCGCTTATTTCTTATCTCAACATTGCTGGCGGGCAGTGCTCTTGTGCCGCGTCCCCTTGAATCAGACACTTCTTCCGTTCCTGTTCTGCTTCCGACAAGGGCATTGATGCATGTGATGTTTGCATTAAGCTCTTCAGCACACGCTGTAAGCTTTTTAAATGAATGGCGCTCAGGCTCAACGGCAACAGCCGTTTTAAGGCAGGGGAACTTATTAAGATATCTGGTCAAAGTATCGCCGTAGTAGGCTCCGAGATCTATAAAGCAGCCTCCGGAAACTCCCTGAAGCAGCTCAAATTCATCGTCCGGATCCGACTCGGCGTTCTCAAGATATGTGATATCGCCCGTGAGCTTGTAGCTTATGTAATTGCAGAAACATGTGCGGGAAGTCTCATCTTCCATACGGGAATAGACTTCTTCGATGTCTTTTATATTGGATTCGAAGTACAGCCTGGTAAATAGATTGGTTCCGTATACGGGAACGTCAGGCACATAAAGCTCTCTTTCAGACTTTATCTTAGCTACCTGTGAGAGAACTTCGGGCCTTGATGAACCGAAGCATACGAGGACTATGAAGTTCTGATCCCCGAACTTCTCACAGCACTCTGAATATGAAATGACTTTAAATCCGTGGAACATTCTGTCCCTGACAAAACCGTCGCTTGCGAAAACGGCGGCAATGAGGTCTTTAAGCCCTGCTTTTTCGAGCACGGA
>JAEFBC010000067.1 GCA_016292155.1 Saccharofermentans sp.
ACAACTTGAAACACCAGATAATATAAAGGCTCCGGAATTTCCCGGAGCCTTGGTTATTTCTGAAGATATACTATTACATATCATTTATGGGTATGAGCGTTCCGTCGGATTTTACGTCATATCTCAGATCATATCCTTCGAGTTTCTTACCGTTCCAGTTTATTTCCCAACATTCAGTGAAAGTCAGGGCCGGAGTCGGAACATCGTGTATGTTGCAGTCCTTAAAGTTTATGTTCCTTGTCGATAAGAAGTATGCTGCACCGCTTGAACATTCATAGATCTCAGTGTTTATTATGTCGATACCGGTACTCGAGAATGCATCGACACCCAGGTCTCCGCAGCCGTAAAGACGCATCTTTTCGATCTTGATACTCTCGCAGTTTTCTAAATAGATAACTCCGCCTGCACAAGTACCCTTCTCTTTAGTATGACCTGCTGTGAAGCCTTCTACAGTCACGTTCTCGCAGTTGAAAAAGCCGAGAACGTTAGCATAACGAGGAAGGGCTTCCAATGTCGTTTTTGAAGGATCAGAATTCTTGGCCTTGATGATCAGATTCTTTACATCACGGACGACGAGTTCATAACCATCCGGTTTTTCTCTCCATTCGTAGTACTTAGTGCTTCCGCCGCCGTAATTCTTTGCCTTGGACAGATTGAAGTTGGTTCCGTCGAGAACTATGATCCTGTCAGGTCCGATGGCACTGAGGAACTCATCAATTGTCTTTACAGTAATTTCTGTTCCTGGAGTGACGTCCTTCTCCTTCTGGGTGGGGTCAGTGGGTTCTGTGGGTTCGGATGACTCACGGGATACTGTCTCGGGCTTGATGTCACGAAGCTTCATGGTTGTGAACTGATCGGCATCGAGCCTGTTGCCGTTAATGTCTTTAGCTTTAAGGTCTAAATCTGATCTGTACCAGTCAGTGCAGTTATTACCTTCAAAGCTGCAGCCGTCAACAATCGCACCATGATTCTCAAAATGGAAAGCGTTCTCCATGAATGTGTTTTTTGTTACCTCATTGGAGATGAAGGATACATTATCCGCACCAGTCGCGTATAGCAGGCCTTCAGACTTGTTGTCGTGGATCTTGCAGTTATAGACCGTAAAACCCGCGCCATTGTTAATGTTGAAAAGACAGTGTGCACCAAACTCGCCTTTGAGTCCGATATCATGAATATCACAGTTGCTGACAAGAACTTCCTCACAAATATTTGCATCAATTGCACCAACACTGCATTCATAGATATCGCAGTTCGTGACATTGAGCTTCTCACAGCCAAGTCCCTTAACACCGATCGTACCACATCCGTAAAGACCGCATGTGCTTACATTTACATTATTGCAATACTGAATTTGAAAAACGCCGCCTGAGCAGGCCTCGGTTACTCCTATTGTATGACCGGCCGTGAGGCCTGATACTGTGAGATTATCGCATCCGTCGAAAACAATTACATTCGCACCTCTCGGAACAGCCACAATAGTTGTCTTGCCTATTCCTGCACCACGTATCGTAAGGTTTTTAACATCATGGATTATCAGCTCGGCAGCAGTTCCTTCCGGGCCGCCAAGGGCCTCCCATGAATAATAATCGTGTTTAGATTTCCCGGCATAACCCGTTGCCTTGCTCAGATCGTATTCACCTTCAGCAAGTTCGATCACTGTTTCTGGAGCAATTGCAGCAAGGAATTCATCAACGTTCTTTACCTTGACCACACCACCTTCTGCCTTAGGTGCGGTAATCTCCGGTTCTGAAACATCTGCGGAAGCGTGTACTTCAGTCTGTGCTTCTGAATCTTTTCCGGCAACAGGGCCGGCTGCCATTCCGCATCCTGTCAGGAGCACTACAGCAAGGAATGCTGCAAGCATGCGTGTGCGACTCTTTTTATAGTTCATAATCTGATTAAGCCTTTCTTTAAGATTTCTCTTCTCCGTGGCAAAAGTTGTTGCGACAACAGCTGAGGGCAGTGCTGTTGATGATGCCATCAGAAGGAGCGTATTGCCGTAAGACTGCTTTTCTTCTTTGTTCATGGTGCGCAGCAGCATCTCATCGCAGCTCATCTCGCACGCACGGTTAAGCTCCCTGCGGATAAACCAGGTTATGGGATTGAACCAGTGCAAAGAGAGGATTGCCGCAGAGGCCCACTTGTATAGCATGTCAAAACGGCGGTAATGCATAAGCTCGTGACGGAGAATGTTTGTAAGCAACTCTTCATCGTACTCACGTTTAGGTAAAATGATCTTTGGTTTTAAAATGCCTAACATCATAGGCGAGCGGTTTGAATCCGTGAAATAGAGGTCAGGCTTTACGCCGGGAACCGCATCATATACCGCCTTTGTAAAGCTGTCGGGTTCCGTAAGGCTCTTTTTCAGACCGTAGCTGAATCTGAAATATGAGAGCACCGTGACCGCCATGCTTATAGCTGCACCGGCCGCCCAGACAGAAAGCCAGATCATTGGTGACTTCCAGTCAATGGAAAATGTAGCCTTGGGGGCTGCTTCGGGTACTGTCAGCTCCTTTGTTTCCGTTGCTTTATTAAGGGCAATCTGTGATTCAGAAGGTTCTTTGGATTCTTCTAAAACATGTTCCGTTACATTATCCTGCCCGGATACCGGAGCCGGATGAACGTTCTTAGGAACTGCTTCGTGATAATTCTCCTGATAGCTCATTTCGCTGTAAACAGCAGGTAGTGCAGCAGGCGCTTCTGCCTTCTCTGCCTGTGTGGGAATTAATCCCGGAAGAGGCAGTGCAAAACGCAAAAGCACCAGGAGCCATGCATAGTAATAAACCGTGCTGGGCATTTTACGCAAAACAGTATAACGGAGAGCCACGAGAAGCAACGCAAGAACAGTGCCGCTGAGCGTCATTACAAGCAATGAATACATTTTATTCCTCCACCTTGAACATTTCCCTTAATTCGTCCAGATCTTCCTGAGACAGACCGTTCGAATCGACAAGAGAAGCAATCAGATCACTGGCCTTGCCGTTAAAGATACGGGTAACAAGATCCCTGGTAGCCCATGTGCTGTATTCCTTCTCAGTGATGGCCGGAGAGTAATAATATACATTGCGTTTTTCCTGATGTACGGCGCCCTTGGATACAAGTCTGGAGATCAGCGTCTTGATCGTCGCAGGCTCCCATCCCTTTGATTCCTGAAGCTGTTCACGGATTGCCGTAACGGGCAGAGCGTCCTCTGCGCACCACAGCAGTTTCATGACCTCCAGCTCGGATTCAGTTATTTTGCTTGCAAGATTATCTGACATAAAAAAGCCCCCATAAAGCAGTCTACAATTGTAGCTTAAGCAAGTTTAATTTAGCATGACAGGCTACAACTGTCAACTCTATTGCAGGGATGCCCCAGATTTGCCTGAAAGTGCAGCAAATCATCTTACTTTTATTTTGCGATGTTATAATACTTTTGTACGTAAGTTTTCCGTCGGAACACTATTTTCCTGCATTTAAATACGGGTGATAAACAATGGCTAAACTCAGAAGTTATTCATGCGCAAAGTGCGCCGGTGTCCTGAACTTTGATGAAGAACAGGAATTGTTTGATTGTCCTTTCTGCGGCAATAAGTTCAATCTGATAGAA
>JAEFBC010000068.1 GCA_016292155.1 Saccharofermentans sp.
CAGAGAGATCCAGAAGATCTCCCAGGAGCCTATCGCCATCGATAAGCCGGGAGGTGAGGAAGAAGACAGCCACCTGGTGGACTTCATCGCCAACGATGAGCTTGCTGCACCTGAAGAAGAGGTTGCAAGGATTCTTTTGAAGGAAGACCTTATCCAGGCTCTCAACGGCTTAACAGACAGAGAAAGAAGAGTTATCGAATTAAGATTCGGTCTTAAGGACGGAGTTCCGATGACATTGGAGCAGGTTGGTAAGAAGCTCGGCGTTACACGTGAGCGTATCAGACAGATCGAGGCTAAAGCCATCAGGAAGCTCAACAGATCGCCTAAGTCAAAGAAACTCGAAGGTTATTCCGACTGATAAGCCTGTCAGCTTAAATAACCTTCCTTTTCGGGGATAATAAATAGTGGCAGACCGAAGACGATATTCATTTTACAGAGGATTATTTACAGGGGACGTTTTGAATTTTTCGAAGCGTTCCCCTTTTGTCAAGGAGATCATGTTCGAGAGGATCTATCCCTCGAAGATCATCCTTCCTATGAAGATGCATTACGGCGTCCCTGCTATCCCTGCAGTTAAGGTCGGTGATTATGTAAGGATCGGCCAGTGCGTTGGCGTTCCCGAGAAAGGCTCATTCTCTGTTCCGGTCCACAGCGGCATCTCCGGTAAGGTATCTGATATCTCTGAGATCGTGCTCCCGAACGGAATCATTACGCCTGCCGTTACCATCGTAAATGACATGAAGCGTACAAGACTTGATTCGGTAAAGCCCAGATCGGGTTTTAAGATCAGCGCCAGCGAGACGATCGGCATTATCAGAGCTGCAGGTATCTGCGGCATGGGCGGTGAGGGCATTCCGACATCGGCTAAGCTCAGCAGAGCCAGGACTGAAGTGGTCAAGGAATTCCTTGTAAACTGTCTTCAGAGTGAGCCTTATTCGACATGCGACCTCGTGGCCATAACGGAATATCCCGATTACGTTGTTTTGGGTTCATGTGCATGCGCAAGAGCCGTAGGCGCATCCAAGCTCGTTTTCCTCATTTCCGAGAACAGAAAAGAGCAGAGAAAGGCTCTTGCCAATTCCATAGAGAAGATCAAGGGAGACTTTAAGGACCTTGAATTTGATATCAAGCTCTTCAGGGAGCGTTTCCCCCAGGGCTATTACAGACTTGTCGCAAGAGCTTTGTACGGCAAGAATCTGGCGCTTGGCGAGACACTCGAGAAGTCATGCAGGGCGGTCCTTTTCAACTGCTCTACAATGCTCGCGTGCTGGGAAGCGTTATCTGACAACATCCCTATGATGAGCAGGATCGTTTCCGTAACGGGAGACGCTTCAGGCGGACATAACATGCTTGTTCCTATCGGAACACCGGTATCAGAGATTCTGGCCAATGCACAGGACATCAAGAACGGAAGCGACAGAATAGTATGGGGCAACTGCCTTACCGGAATCGAGATAAAGGATCCGGAGCACACGCCTATCGTAAAGACGACTTCTGTTATCTCCGTTATCAGGAGGTCAGAGGTGCCGAAGACCCCCTGTATCCATTGCGGTCTTTGTTCCGAGTGCTGCCCGATGAACCTCTCGCCCAATACGATCTACGAGATGCTCAATCAGGGCTTGAGACAGAAGGCTTCAGAAGAGGGTGCCAGAGAATGCATCGCCTGCGGTTCATGCTCTTACGTATGCCCTGCGGGAATCAATCTTACGACATCCATTGCAAGCTTTGCCGGTGAGGGAAGGATCATTGAAGTTAACTCGCTTCTGGATAACAGCAGCGCAGGAGACAGGATGATCGAAGAATATGAGGCATCTTACATCGGTGAGACATCGCTTCTTGAAGATTATTCTGACTCAGACGAGAATATCAGTAATAAGTCGCCTGATTCAATTACGCTTCCTTTCGAGAGGGATAAAGAAGTATGAGTACTGATAACAGACAGCTTGCACCCTTTATCCATACGGAGAAAAACGCTCCGTATATCTATATCACGATCCTTGTATCGCTCGTGCCCTGTATCGTGTGCGGCGTTTTCTATTACGGCCTCAGGGCATTGATCCTTATCCTGTTCTCTATGGCCTCCTTTGTTCTGGTGGACAGCTTCTGCAGGAGATTTACCGGCAGAAGATCAGGCGGGGATTACTTCGATGTAAGTTCACTCGTGGAAGGCCTTCTTATCGCACTTATGCTGCCGCCTGACACGACGCTTATAACAGCTCTTACGGCAGTATTATTCGCATCTATCGTTACCAAGCAGGTTTTCGGAGGCGCGGGAAGCAACATCGTAAATCCGGCCTGTGCAGGAAGGCTCTTTGTTGAGCTCGTTATGCCTGCAGGAACCCAAGGCCTGTCCTATGGTGAGGATAATTCCAGACTGCAGCTCATGAGCCTCATCGTTCAGAAGAAGCCGGGTGCACTGCCTGATCTGACGCAGTTGTCTTTTACCGAGCTTATCAGCGGCAACTATCCCGGCATGATCGGTACCGCATGCTTTGCATGCATCCTGGCAGGCGGCCTGTTCCTTACCCTTAAGGGCACTATGAGACTTTATACTCCGATTACTTATATCACGACGCTTCTGGTCCTTTACCCGATCGCGTCTATTCTTGAGACGAGAACATTCAGCTTTGACGGCATGGTGGTATATATCATGTCCTCAGGTGCTTTTTTCGTAGCAGTATTCCTTCTGGGAGATCTGACGACGATGCCTTCAAGGTTTGCTCCGGGCGTTTTCGCGGGCGTTGTATGCGCTGCTCTGACGCTTATCACGAAGCCTTTCCTGGCACCCATGGTATCGCTCCTGGCGCCCGTCATGGCTGTTAACTTCCTCTCATTCGTTTTGGACTTCTTCTCGAAAACCCTTTCCAGAAGAAAGATCCGTTCAAGGGAGGTGGATGTATCATGATGACGCATACCCAGTTAAAGCAGCTTATAACTGAAGCCGTTCTCCTTCTGGCGCTTGGCATCGCTCTTGTTGTCGGCGGTTATTTTGTATCTTCAGATAACGCAAATAAGCGTATGCAGAGCCTGTACCAGACAAGGTTCGAACCTGTTATGAAGTCCGCTTCATATGAGAAGGTTAATAGCAAAGCTTTAAACGGCTTCCCAGAGATCAAGGGTGTTTATATCGGCTACAACAGTACCGGAGATGCAGAAGGCTATGTCATCGACCTTACCGTCAAATCTTTGTACGGAAAGGATCTGAGCATGCTCGTGGCGCTCGATTACGAGAGTACCAGGATCTCGGGTCTTGCTCTTGAACCCAACGATGACGAGAATGCTTTCTACATCAGCCAGAGCGACATGAAAAAGATCTCGGATAAGCTTATCGGAAAGCAGATCCCCATAGCATTCGTCAAGGAAGAGAAGAAGGACGATAAGAAGTCCGACAAGATCATCGTTCCGGGATTAAATGACGGCATTTACTATGCACAGCGCCTTTACGACGACAGAAGCCGCTATATCGATTATGTCGAGATGGAGGTAAAGGACGGCATCATTACCAAGGTCAACTGGGATGCCTTCAGTACCGATAAGACAAACCAGGACAGAAGTGAAGCTGCCTTGAAGGGTGCTTACGTCGTAAACGGCCTTGACTGGGCTACACAGTCTTATAACATCTGCCACGCGCTCCTCGAATGCCAGGATCCCGACAGACTCGCCATGAAGTCTGACGGTACCACGGATATCGTTAAGGGCGTTACATGCGATATCAGACCTTTTATCGAGCTTACGATGGAGTGCATCGCAAACTCACGCGCAAACTACGATAAGGAAAAGTACATGATCGGCCTGAACATGATCTTACTGCATCTTTTCCAGAAGGACGCAGCAGATCTTGAATACTTAAACGATGACGGCCACATAGTATTCTCTTTTGAGAAGAACCCTGAAATATATACCATTTATAACGACGATAACGTTGCTGTTGGCTATATGGGCGTTATGGAGATCGAAGCAAAGATCAGAGGCATCACGCTTCCCAATACCGGTGACGGCACCAACACACAGACCGGCAACAATGATGACAACACAGGCACCGGTGTTATCGAATACGACGGAACGGAAGATGGATTAAGCTCCGGAAGCTCGACGGATGACCAGATCTTTACAGAGAGTTTGGACGACCTTCCGATGACCGAGATGGCATCTTTCATCGAGCCTCTTTCTGACCGCTACGATCAGACGAGAACTGTAGTCAAGGCATGTAACACCTGTTACAAATTCCTCAAGGAATATCTGAACTGGAAGGTAACGTAATGGGACTGTTTACTGAGAAATACAACACTCCTTTTGATAACGAGCAGACCAGAAGGCCTGTGGAGGAGAAGCTGACCGCAGCTCACGTAAGACCTGCAAGATATCTTTCCACAAGAGCTTCATTGCTCCTCGGTTATACGATGGTGTCGCTCTGCCTGGAATTTATGATCCCCGGAAACGTTATCTGGTGGCCTGTTGCATGTTCTTTTGTCTGCCTTCTTGCATGGGCAATAACGTTGAGATTCTTCATGCCGAGAAATCTCTCGGTAATAACGTTTGCTTTCGTTCTGGCACTTTTCGCGGCAGCAGGCGAATTCTCATACATGTATGGACTCTGCGCGCCTTACGCTGTCGCAGGATTCATTCCTATGGCAATAGGAATCATGTCCGTCGCAAGATTTAAGGATGACGATAACGACAAGTTCACGAGGCCTGAATTCGGAAGCGAAGTAATGCTGCCATATGGCATAGCTCTCGTGTGTTCAGCCTTCGGTTCGCTCATGTCCTTTGTTTTCGAAAGGAGATTCCTCTTCGTATCACTCCTTGCAGCGGTAATGTTCCTTATCCTCGTGAGCTGGGTAATATCAAAGCTTACGGGAATTCCGAGATGTGCCACATCCAAAACGCTTACCGAATTCTGGGACATCCCGGTCGCAGATATTTCCGAACTTAAGAGGTTCTTAAGTGCCAGGGGAGAGTTCGCATTAGTATGCATGCTCTGCATGGCCGCTGTATTCGTTTTGAAGATATTTACCGATAAAGACCTGTTAAGGATCTCAGCGATCCCTGCATGCGTGCTTATAGCGCTTATAGTGGGCTCCATAATGGTTTATGCCTCAAAGCATAATTTCAGGAGCTCCATCTTCGGCTTAAGATTCTTTATCAGCGAAGTGTCCATCGCCGCAGCTTTTATCTCTGTGATCTTCCTGGTCAACCCAGGTTTCCCCAAGATCACCCATCTGATCGTTGCCCTGATACTGATCGTAGCCACGGATACGATCATTACGGGAATCATGTCGGTTATCAGAAGAAGACTGATCTTCGTCTCCAAATCTAAATATATTGACGGTTTGCCGTTTTACCTTATACTGATTTCCTTGGTAATAATGCTCGCGGAGACCTGTCTTTATAGTATTCCGGGTTTGTGATATAATCTCGGACAGTCTAAAAACTTGATTGTGTAGCTCAGCTGGATAGAGCGACCGCCTCCTAAGCGGTAGGCCAGCGGTTCGAATCCGCTCACGATCACCAGTAAAATCAAGGGGTTTGGGGTTTTCCCAAGCCCCTTGTTTTATGGTAAAAAGTGGCTTAAGATGGCTTAAGATTTTGAAAAACCTTGATTTTACGCTGTTTTTAGCCTGTTTAGCTTGTCTTTGACGTCATCCACTTTTCTTCTGTCGCTGAAAGAATAATGTC
>JAEFBC010000069.1 GCA_016292155.1 Saccharofermentans sp.
CGATTATCGCGAAGATCGCAAGGAACCTCGGCAGTGTCATTCTTATCGATCTTAGGATCGTTTTAGCGTAAGGCTTCATTACCATTCGATCTTTTCTACGTTTACAGGGTTCTCGTTAATGATGTTGCTCGTGATCTTGCCATTCTTGACCTTAATGACCCTGTCGGCCATAGCGGTAAGCGCGGAGTTGTGCGTGATTATTACGACGGTCATGCCCTTCTCGGTGCTGAGTGACTGCAGGAGCTTTAAGATTGCTTTACCTGTCTGATAGTCCAGAGCGCCCGTCGGCTCGTCGCACAAAAGGAGCTTGGGGTTCTTTGCAATCGCTCTTGCGATCGCAACTCTCTGCTGTTCGCCGCCTGAGAGCTGTGCCGGGAAGTTGTTCTTGCGTTCTGCAAGGCCTACTTCATTCATGAGAAGATCGCAGCTGATCGGATCTTTTACGAGCTGCGCCGCCATCTCGACATTCTCATATGCGGTAAGGTTCGGGATCAGGTTATAGAACTGGAAAACGAATCCGACATTCTGTCTTCTGAACAATGCGAGCTCGTTGGAATTGAGCTTGGATATCTCATTGCCGTCTAAGAAAACCTCGCCTGAAGTAAGTCTGTCCATTCCGCCGAGGATATTAAGGAGCGTGGTCTTGCCGGCGCCGGACTGGCCGACGATAACGCAGAGCTCGCCCTTTTCGATAAAGAAGTCGCATCCGTCAAGCGCGGTAACATTTACCGAACCTGTCTTGTAGATCTTCCTGACATCTCTGAACTCAATATAAGCCATAACTCTCTCCCTTATCTCTTATCCGCTATATCACGTTCTGTATTTAACGTACATCGGCTGTGTCTTGTACTTGTCGGAAAAGCCCGACTTAAAATGCGGGACAACGATATAAAGCCTGGGGCACGATTCAAAAGCCTCCTGCCCTATTGACTTGATCATCTGCGGAATGCTGACATAACTCAGCTCGTCGCACCCGTAAAAGGCCCTGTAACCGATGCTTTCCACGCCGGAAGGAATATAAACATACTGCAGGTCTTCGCACGTCGCGAAAGCATAATCTCCGATTTCAGTAACGGTGTCAGGAAGCTTTACCGTCGTCAGAAGGTCGTTGTCACTGAAGCAGTAATCCGCAAGCCCCGTTATCTCACTTCCCTCTTCGAAAACCACTTTGCTGAAGCCCGTAACGCCTGCCGGCATCTTGATCGTGCCGAATCCGCTTATATGGCAGACGCCGTCCCTGGTGATCTCGAACGTGGCATTCTTTGTGCCATAGCCGCAGTAACCAGCCGTGGGGATCCCGTGCCTCGTGTCCGCATCGTAGATCTTGTGATCGTTCGAAAAAGATTCGAGCGGAAGCAGATAGAACCTCGTCGACTCATCGTAAACCCTTACATCATTGGAACCATAGTAGATCCTCGACATATCGTAAGTGGGATCGACAAAATGCCACTTGCCTCCGAGAAAGACCGCAGCCCACGCGTGGTCTGCATAATCGTAAACAGAAGTCTCTCTGGTAGTAATCTCTTTATAATCCGAGAAGCCTATTCCGAACTCAACAACCGCAGGGATCCCCTGTGCTCTGCAAAGTGCCGCAAAAGCATTCGAAAAGCCTTCGCATATAGACTTGCCGCTCCTTATGACATCCACTGCGCTGTCCTGGGATCCGGCAGCATAATCGTCTGCCGTTTTCTTATCGTAAGCCATCTCGCTCGAGATGAACTTATAGATGCGGAATACCTTCTCCCAGTCGTCAGCTGCACCTTCGCATATGCGGTTGGAATAGCCGATAAGGACGGGATCGTCGCATTCGATATCGTTCTGGGGCTCGAGGCATTCTCTCAAAGACTGCTCGTCGGTCCAGAGTTCCTTGCATGTCTCAAGGTTATATTCGTAGTTGTCAGAATGCCAGAAAAACACGTTGTTTCCGCGCTTGAAGATCAGGTTGTCACCGTTGTTTACTCTCATTCCGTAAGCATCGTAAGCGATGGTGATGTCGTAGAGAACGTTATCATCCATAAGGTTTGCGACTTCGACATCAAAGGTGTCTCCGCCAACGGTAAAGGTCTTCACGAGCCTCTTATTCTTGGTTTTCGAGAGCGTGACATAGTATTTCTGATTCTTGCTTGAATCAAAAATAATGCGCCCGCTGAGCAGGCGCATATTTAATGTTCCACCATCAACTAATGTTATGCCGTAAGAATCAAATGCTGCAGGCGCAAAGTTTTCCTTCATTTCCACCGCGGGAAAAGAACCAAGGGTAATAGCAGTGCAGAGCACTAACGATAAGATTACCCTGTGAAACATGATCAAAGCTCCTTTGCGAGTTTGATTGCTTCGTCAACAGTGATCTCAGAAGTGTCTGCAGAATCTCTTCTCTTAACTTCAACGATACCCTCACCTGCTCTTCTTCCGACAGTGATACGGAGCGGGATTCCGAGGAGGTCAGCATCCTTGAACTTAACGCCCGGACGCTCATTTCGATCGTCGATAAGAACTTCACAGCCTGATGCTGTAAGCTCGTCGTAGATCTTGTTTGCAACTGTCATGAGCTCCTCGTCGTTTGCCTTTGTAGGAACAACGATGATCTTGTAAGGAGCAACGATCGTAGGCCAGATGATTCCGTCGTCATCGTGATACTGCTCGATGATCGCAGCAAGAACTCTCGATACACCGATGCCGTAGCATCCCATTACCATGCTGTGTTCCTTGCCGTTGTTATCAAGATATACGCAGCCCAGAGCATCAGAATACTTTGTGCCGAGCTTGAAGATGTGTCCGACCTCAACGCCTCTTGCCATACCGAGCTTACCCTTGCCGCACTTGGGGCAGATATCGCCGGGCTTGGCATTTGTGATGTCAGCAACCTTATCAGCTTCGAAATCTCTTCCGATATTAACGTTCTTGAAGTGATAGTCTGTCTCGCAGGCGCCGACTACGAAGTTCTTCATGCCGGCAACTTCAGGGTCAACAACGATGTCCACCTTCTGCTTGAGGTTAACAGGACCTGCAAAACCGACCTTGGCGCCTGTGATCATCTCAACGTCAGCAAATGCTGCGAGCTCCATCTCTGTTGCATCGTAGAGGTTGCCGAGCTTCGTCTCATTGATATCACGGTCGCCTCTGCACATAGCAGCAACGAACTTGCCGTCAATGTTGTAAAGGATCGTCTTAACGAATGCGTCAGGTCCGCAGTTAAGGTAACCGCAGAGCTCTTCAATAGTCTTAACGTCAGGTGTGTGGATCTTCTCGATAGCGAGTTCATCAGCTGTATCAGCTGCGCCTCTTGTCCAGCCGGCCTTCTCTTCGTTGGCAGCATGCCCGCACTCGTCGCAGAAGCAGATAGCGTCTTCACCGAGTTCGCTCTTTACCATAAACTCCTGTGAGCCGGAGCCGCCCATTGCGCCTGAATCTGCGTCAACGATCGTATAGTCAAGACCGAGCCTGTCAAAGATGGCTCTGTAAGCGTCATACATCTTCTTGTAAG
>JAEFBC010000070.1 GCA_016292155.1 Saccharofermentans sp.
GTCTTAGCAGGCGAAGACATAAGCTTCTCGCGCATTTCCGCTTTCCTTGCCACATCCATCTTTATCTTATCTGAAGTATCTCTCATAAATATTCCTCCAATCCTCTCCTCATGATTGCTTTGCCCCTGTTGATCCTTACGGCAACGGCTGATTCAGATATCTTCAGTATTCCTGCGACATCCTTGTAAGAGTAACCTGCATAATAGTGCAGATAGATAGGCATCCTGAACTGACCGTCCAGGTTCATGAGTTCATCAAATACGGCCTTGTTTCTCTCATTGAATTCATCGAAATACTGCAGCTCATTTTCCGCAGACTCAAGATCAACGTCTTTCTGACGTGATGCTGACCTGAGATAATCTCTGCATTTGTTTGCCGTCATTGTGAAAAGATAAGTCTTTTCCTTGCCGGGTTTAAAAGCAACTTTATCGTCTAGGAGTTTTAGGAATACATCCTGAACAATATCTTCTGCTTCGTGTTTCGAACCCGAGTAGTAAACGGCAAATCTGTAAAGATCATCTGCATATGCATCAAATAATCTGACTACATCTTCGTTTTTCAAAATTTTTGCCTCCGGTGTTATTTGAGATCTCACCTATATGACGGATCAGAACACCTTTTTCTTACAACGGGTCGAAAATCAATTTTTTCAAGTTCGTCTAAAAGGATTGGAGTGTTATATTCAACAATACCTGTTCCACACTGGACAGGAGTTTTCCGGGGAATCTTATGACAGGTCTTTTGAAGTATTCAAAATGGATAGATGGCGGAATGACCATTCCGTCATCAAAACTCATCTAATGCCTGAAAGAGGGTTTCAGTTCAGATTCCTATCAACGTAAGAAGCCACGTCGACCCAGCTGCTGAAAACAGGCTCGTCGCCCTCATCGGTTGATGCATCTTCAAAATCATATGCTCTGTATTCTCTGATGCATGCATTATCTTTGATATGAATGAACTCGGCATTACCATTGTCTTCTTCGTAATGACCGAAGATCAACTCTTTCCCGCCGGCTAACCTTATCCAGCTTTCCACGCCCCATCCGAAGAAATCTGTTTCCGAAGTATCCTTGAAAGAAGCACAATCATCGTATGGCGTTACATATATATTTCCGCAATGATAACCTAACGCTTCATCGTATTCCCATTGGACATCTCCCAAAGACTGCTGAGCATACCATTCTTTGGCGTTACCTGCTATTCCATATACTTTAAATACGCTTGCCATATTACTGCTCCTTTCCGGCACAGAATGATCAGAGCTTATATTTCCCGCAGATGTCAGGATAGAACTCTTTCAGCAGGTTGTTCCACTGCTTTGCGGTCTTGCCGACCATCGTGTAATAACCGATGTAACCTGCAACGCCTGCAACTATGATCAAGGCAACGAAGCTTACGATTCCGATAACAATATTGTCAGCGATGATACCACCGATCAATGAGATCAGTCCGAAGGCTGCGATAACTGCAGCGAGGATAATGGCGGGCATCTTCTGCTTCTTCTTTTTCTCGCTCAGAATGCCATATGCCTGAGCTATATGTTCTTCCTTATACTCTTTCTTGCGGAGAGCGCTTTCGAGCTGAACACTGACGCTGTAAACAGGGATCTCAATGATTTGCATTTTGATGTCCTCCTAATGGTTTTGCTTTATCATAACTTTATGAAGTCTCTGTTGTAAAGTTCCCGTTTTCTTTGTTTTTACACTGTTTCTTTTATATGGTCACCAGATATAAAGATCTTTTGTAATATTTATAATCATACAATTCGTTAAACAGTTTTCCTGATGTGCTCGTTAATATAACCAATGTCCCTTTTAACAGTAAAAGCATCGATCGCGAAAGCAAGTGCCAGCACGACGCCCACATAGATAAATGCCATCCAGAAATTGCTCGGGAAGAACCATCCGACGATAAAGCCGAAGAGCATTACGATACCGGAGAAAACAAAATATTTGATGATGTAGCTCATCACGATCGACAGTGACAATAATTCATCGAAAAGGTAGTTCACAACCGTAATTATCAAGGCGAGTCCAAAGAGCGCGAGCACGAGCGAGATCTCAGCAGTTACGCCCGACCAGATGATCGACAATGTGAATACCGCAAGTATCATCAATGCCGCAAGTATACATGTATCTTTAAGTATTTTCCTGACAGGCATTTATCTAGAACCTCCTCTTTATGTCGCGCAGATATTTGCGCGATACTATGAGCTTCTCGCCGTTGTCGAGCGTCGCTTCGAGATGGCTGTTCTTAAGCTGCTTTATTTCCGTAAGATGGGAGACGTTCATGATGCATGTCCTTGAGATCCTGACAAGATCCGAATCCTCTATGATCTTCCCTACTTCCTGCAGCGAGGAATCCAGCCTGTAAACATCGTTTTTGGTATACAGAAAGACTTTGCGGTCGACATTCTCGAGATAGTACACATCGGACATGGCAATGTGCATCCGGCGCTCATCTGTGAACGCGCTGAAGCTTATATCCAAACTCTCGATACGCTTAACAAGGCCTCTGACCGACTCGGTATATTCCGGATACTCGATCGTGACGGTGAGAGGCTTGTCCGGAGCCTGTCTCGTTATGATCTGCATTTATTCTTCCTGTTTTCCTATGCCTTCAATAACTGCCTGTGCTTCCTCCTTAAACTTCCGCGATAACGCCGCATAGACGATCACGCCAAGGAAGAACACCATATTAGTATACCTTACGAGCATACTGATCTCTGTCGTATAAGGAGATAATAACTGACTTCCGATCAAATTGCTAAACATATGCACCAGCGCACCCGCGAGAATGCTCCTGCCCGTCTTAACATATACGAAGGATACGAAAACGCTGAGCATCATTACGCTCGGTATGAACATCAGTGCGTGAAAGACCGAATCCTGAAGAAGGTTGTACTGCGCCTGCCCCGGCGTAAAATACCACGGAAGATGCCATATTGCCCAAATGAACCCCAGTATCAGGGAACCCTTCAGAAATCCGAACTTAAGTAGCAGCCTGTCGAGCGCATAGCCTCTCCAGCCGAATTCCTCATTGAGCGGACCGGAGATGAGCGACAGCAGGATGACAAGAAATATATTCAGCGGGTTGGCTCCTATGGCCTTTATGTAGTCCATATCAGGCATCTCACTGCCCATCAGGCCGACGCCGATAGTGATGCTTATAACTGACAGCAGCGCGAAGATGGCGATTGTTATGAGCGGCCACTTCCACCCCATCTGTTTGAAGCTGAAACACCTTCTGAAATAATCTTTCCTCTTGTCCTTCGGGTATGTAAGGAACACCAGGAACAGTGCGACTACAGAAGGCGCGCCGCCTCCGAAATAAAACATGAACGTTCCAATGCCTGTTCCCGTGAAACCGAAAATTACAGGAATAAATCCGCACAGCCACGTCCAAGCCAAAGTAAGTACAAAGAACAGAATCAGGTATTTTGTTGACAGCCAGTTTTTCTTCATCTGAACACCTCCGTTTGATGTGAGTCTAACGGAAGATGTGTGCCGCAGCCACAGGTCAGGTCAGTTGTTGCAAAATCATGCACGCAAAGTGCATTTTAATTAGCCGGTCAGCTGGCGCTACATATGCAGTCAGTAAAAAGACAGACAAAAACGTGATTTTTTCGCGATTTTGTCTGTCATCATGTTATCGAAACCGGTATATACCCTATGGGGGTATGTTGCAAGAGGCTAATCGGATTTGACTTGCACCAGCTTATCAATATCCTTGTCCCCGTACGATTTAGACGGCAATACCGTGCACCAGCCACCAAACAGCTCTTCGCATATCTTAAGCTCAAGTTCCTGTCTGTGAACCCAGTGCTTGACCAGGCCGTCTTCGCCTTCGAGGCCGCATCTTAATGCATGGGGACTGTTATTGAAATAGTCGCAGAGCATGGCAAACCAGACTTCATTGCCTTTATCGTCAACTCGGGTCTGCCGCGCCGTCTGAAGATTTCTTCTGATATCATCCGGCTCAGCCTTAAGATAAGCAATGTGGATCTGCTTATCGCCTATCGCCTTCTTGACGTCCTTGTAAAAATCCAGGATAGCCTCATCCGTCATGTCACGGAACAGTATCATGTCCTCCACGATGTTCTGGAAAAGAGCGCACTCTGTAATAAGAGGCTCACCGTCCCAGCTGCCATAGCGCTTCAGAACAATATCCTTAAAAAGATCAAAGGATACGCGCCCATTATATATCTCGTATTGTTCCAAAGCCTGATAGAAGCTCCGGTCATCGGTCCGGATCTTTGTATAACAGACGATTGCGTGATCGTCTTCGAAGTGTGTTTTCGCTTCGATCTCAGGCTTCAGCGCAGGGAAACGGTCCTGGATTTTGATATATTCATCTCTGTCTATATATGCGCACCAGGCAAGCTCTACCGGGGAATAGTCGCCTTCTTCAAGGACTTTGTGGTCCGGACATTTCTCTGATAACAGCTTTACAAGGGTGCTTTTGCCGCTTCCCTGTATACCTTCAATAAAATAAGTCATGTTATGTATTATCTGCCAGTGGTGATCTTCCTTAAGATCAGAAATCCTTCATCATGGCTCTGAGAGCATCATCTGATTTGCCATCGATCGAACTCTCTTTGACAAAAAGAGCTTTGATGACCGCAATGGATTTGCCGTCCTTAACGAATACGATATCGTAGACGCCGGGATCAGCATAATCAGGATTCAGATAGAAAGCACCCCACTGGGCTTCTTCCTCCTCGGGTTTAGTTAATGTGCATGTCGCAGCCACTTTGGTGTCTTCTTCGGTATAAGCCATATCCATATAGACCTTTGCATCATCCGCATGCTTATAGACGTAGACCCACAGACCTTCAGCGACAGCCGAGTCGAGATAGATCTCGGCCCACTCGTTCATCTGGAAAATGCATCTTATGCCCTTTACGTCCGGATCCTTGGCATTGAATTCAGACGTGCCGCACTGGTTGCCTTTCAAGGTCAGACCCTTTATCACAGGGCCGCCGTCAGCGTCTTTATCAAACTGGAAGAGCTCACCCGGAAGCAGCACAATGGCTCCCGGATCCGTATTATTATTCGTGGTTGCATCGGTATTACCGCCGTTATCTTCACCGGCAGTTGTATCTTTTGTGGTTTCCTTCTCAGTTGTTGTGGTTTCCTTGCCAGATGTCGGTGCCGCGTTTGGCTTGCCGCAAGCAGAAAGTGACAGAAGCATCGTGGCCGAAATGATCAGTGCTAAAATCTTCTTCATTTTGCTATCCTCCGTAATAAATAAAGGACTTCTGTTTATCTCACGTTCTAAGGTTTTACCTATGCAGTGATTATACCATGCCGGGTGTGGAGGGGCCGCGGAGATTTACAGATGGAAGCGCCTCTGGAATTCATCTGCAAGGGCTCTCCCCTTGAATATTGCGGCGGCAGCGAAAAGAATCACGCTGACCATCAGGCATACAGCCCAGGCTAATGGCATTTTCTCAGTCACAAAAAAGCATATGATGCTCGGTATGATTCCCATGAAGAGGCCCGTGATGAGGTATACCATCGTATTTCCGTTCTTATCTATCAGAGCAAGCACAAAGTTCGCCACGATCGTTGCCGCCAGCACGACCGGCACCACGAGTTCGAGCGTAACCTTCATGAGCCCGAAGAAGTATGCAGTGACGCACCACATCGCGATCGTGATGATTACCATCATGGTCACCTTGCCTGCAGATCCCGTGCCGGGCTTAAACTGCCTCATGATCCCGAACTCGAATCCTATAAGCCACATGGCCAGGAGCAGGCTCCAGTGAAGATCAGGAAAGCCCGGGAGCCTCAGTCTTACCAGAAAATCAAGGCCGATGCCGGCGATCAGGAGGCCCCAGACGATTGCCAGCTGCATCTTGTAATAGAGCGACTGCTTTTTCTGCGCCTCGAACTTGGGATAACAGGATTCCTCAGCTGTCCCGGAGAGCTTATTCTGACACAGAGGGCATTTCGCAAGATCGCCTTCAATACCGACGTTGCAGTAAGGACATCTTCTCATCTGATCACCTCCGTCGCACATACGGTGATATCCACTCCGGACTGGGAAAGCGACCTGACGAAGTTCTTCACGACACCCGTGTTCGTATATGCCGATGAGACGCCAAGAGTCAGCTTATCGCCGTAGCCGAACATCGTGGAGAACATGGTGTTGGTGCTGCAGAATCCGCTGTAATTATCGACCCGCTCTCCTAAAGGCTTCGGTGGCTTCTGCACACCCATGTTGGAGAATGTCATGGTGACCGTTTTGGCCGATTTCTTCGTGAAATGCCTTACGACCAACTGCTTGATGAATAACGGCACGACCCTCACGAAGGCCACATATTCCATGGTCTCGAAAATATCCATCTGCTTTTTGACGTTCTCTTCAGTCAGCTGGCTCTTAAGCTCGGCATCGAATTCTTTCGCAAGATCTTCAAGCGTGATCTCGCTGTCGAAGACATGCGTCACGTTCACGCTGTTGAAGAAATTCCTTGCGGTCTTCGACGGATAGTAATTACGAAGGTTTACAGGCAGTGATATGGTCACCGGAAGATCGCGCTTCCTCGGCGGCATCTCGTCACGGATGGCAAGCATCCAGAGTGCTCCCAGATAACTTGTCAGCGAGACCTTCAGTTCCTTAGCTCTCGGCAGTATCTGCGAGGTCGGAAGATGGATCTCAAAAAACTGCAATTGATTATATGGAAGCTTTATTCCGCCCGGGTGAAATGCATTCTTCTTGGCAGATCCGTGTGAGAGCTTTTTGCTTCCGAAGAACTGGCGGTAACTGTCCTGGCTTAAGTCTCCTTCAGAGGCTCCTGAGCTGATGGTAACGTCATCAAGCTCGCCCGGATATTTCCGCTTAAGATAATCAAGCACAATGATGTTCAGGAACTCCATGGCACCTGTTCCGTCAGCCAGAACGTGGGAGATATCCAGATTGATCTTCTTTCCGAAATACGTCACCTGATAGTGGAGCATTGTCTTAGACGGAACGTAAAGGACCGGACAGATCCTATCATCTTCTTTCTTGACCACAGGCGTAAGGTCGGTGTCCTCCATGTAATGCCAGAAGAGTCCGCGGCGGATTCTCACCTGCACCTGGGGACGGTCCTCAATAGCTGAGAGGACCGCCTGCTCGAGAAGAACAGGATCAACGTCTTCCTTCAGAGTGCATGTAAGACGGAACGAACGTGTGTCACGCTTTCCGGCAGTGGCCAGAAAAACTTTCGATACGTTGTCTATCCTGTACCAGTTAGCGCTTCCCATATATCTCATGCGACACATGCGCTGCAAGCCGCTTTAATGCCTTACGGGTCATGGGACCCGGCATATGCAGATACACGTGCCATCCTTTCTCTTCAATATCAAGTTCTGCCTTGCCGCCGGCCTCATCGATCTTCGCCTTGAGCCTTATGCTGTCATCTAATAATATGCCGTTTCTTCCAGACATAATGAAGACCGGTGGGAAGTTCTCGAAGCTGCCAAACAGCGGGCTGAACGTCGGATCAGCCGGATCCTTATCCCCTAAGTATGCTTTGGCAGAATTCATAACGAACTCTTTATTAAGTACAGGATCGATGTCCTTGTTGGTCTCATAGGACTCTGCAGTTCCTGTCATGTCAGTCCAAGGGCTGAACAGCAAAAGTTCACGGGGCGCGGGCTTCCCCTCCGCGATAAGTCTCTGTGTCATGCTAAGCGCCATGTTGCCGCCCGCAGAATCACCTGCCAGGAGCACGTGGTCAGCCTCCGCAACGTTCTTTGTAATATATTCCCACAGGGCATTTCCGTCTTCAGCTGCGGCCGGATAAGGATGCTCCGGAGCCAGACGGTAAGCAAATGAATAGACCGTAAATCCCGTTGCCATTGCAAGCTTTACACCGAGATTGCCAGCATAATCAAGACCGCCGCTGATGTACCCGCCGCCATGACAGTAGAGGATCACGTAATCAGGATCGTATGGAGATCCCGGCTTATACTCCTCACAGCGGATCCTGCCGACGCGGAAGGGTCTGCGCTCCACATTGCCTATAGGCGTCGAAAGGCGGCTTGCACTATCTGCAATTTTGCGGTGGCGTTTGATCTCCGCGAGCGACGATGCCGTCCCGGCCATAGACCTCACTATCCTCAAAGATGTGGCAAGCGGTGTCTTCATTGCTCTGATTTCCTTTTCCTTCTGCTCATCTGCTTCATGATGCATTTACTCTTTCCCGGTTACCTTTTCTCTATTCCTGTATCAGTATTTTTTATTATACAAAAATATGGCCTTGAACCCATGTTATAATTCATTTGGATATGGGACAGTATTTCCGGACATATAACTCAGACCAGGTCCCGGATGAGAAATACTGCATTCAGAAAGAGGGATAATATGGGGAAGATTTCAGCTAAGAACCGGAAAGTGATCACGCTTTATTTGATCGTAACGCTTCTATTAACCTGGCTGTTACAGTTCATGCCGATCTTTATGGGATTGGACGTGGAGAATACATCGATATCATCCTTTGATTTTGCTTCCCTGTTCTTTGGAATCGGCGGCGTAATACCGACTCTGGTTGGTGTTATATTCGTTCTGGTTTTCTATACGAAGGACGGCATAAAAGATTTCCTCAAAAGATGCTTTATTCCGAATAAAGAATGCATAGCCGCAATTTTATTCTCACTTGCATTGATCTGTGCGGAAGTATTTGTGACGCAGATGATATCAAGAGTCCTTGGCGCCGAGAAGCTCGGCTTTGAGGGATTAAAAGTGATCGCCGGCAACCCTTTGTATTTCTTCTATTTCCTGTTCTGGGGTATAATCTCCGGACCTTTTTCCGAAGAATTCGGATGGAGAGGCTTCTTAACGGACCGCTTATTTAAGAAAGATAAGCTGCTTCAGATGTCCTTGTTCATCGGATTCATATGGGGAATCTGGCATCTGCCCTTGTATTTTTATCCCGCGCAGATCCAGCACGACTGGTTCAAGATCAATCCGTTACTGGGACTGCTCTTCATCGTCAGCTGCATGTCTGCCGCCCTTGTTTATACGTCCATATATGTTACCGCAAGAAGAAAGGTCTTCCCTATCTTCTTCCTGCACATGTTTAAGAACATCATCCTGACCGGAGCCATGATCTATCCGTTCTCAGATACTTACAGCATAGTCGTTGTCTTCGTTGAGATCGTAATGGACGTACTGTTCTACGTTATATTCACAAGAACGCCTTTCTTCAGGAAAGCTCTCGAAAAGACGGCGGAATTCAATTATTTGAAGCAGTGAGAAGGCAGCGGTATATGATCAATACAGCAGTCATCGGGATGGGTAATATGGGCAGCCGCTATGCAGGCTATATTGCGTCCGGAATGGTGCCGGGCATGACGCTTTCGGCTGTAACGAGAGTAAGTCCTGAGAGGCTTTCGCAGCTTGAGGAAGATCTGGGTAATAAGATTCCTGTTTACGATACCGCAGATGAACTCCTGGACAGTTTTGCACGTGGAGAGATCTCTCTTGATGCTGTCATTATCGCAACGCCTCATTATTCGCATGAACAGATTGCCGTTAAGGCGTGGAGAGCAGGGCTTGACGTGCTTTGCGAGAAGCCTGCAGGTGTTTATTCGAGGCAGGCGCGCATCATGGAGACGGAAGCTGTAAGCGCCGGAAGAGTCTTTGCCATGATGTTCCAGATGAGGCTGTCAGAATGCTGCCGCGAGCTCTATTCGATCGTCTCTTCAGGCAGATACGGAAAGATCAAGAGAGTCCACTGGCTCGTTACGAACTGGTACAGACCTGACGGCTACTATAAAGCAAGCAAATGGCATGCCACATGGGCGACTGACGGCGGCGGAGTCCTTCTTAACCAGTGCCCCCACAACCTTGATATCCTCCAATGGATATGCGGCACCCCTGCCCGCGTTCAGGGTTTCTGCCACGAGGGACATTACCACGACATCGAAGTCGAAGACGATGTAACCGCCTATATGGAATGGGAGAACGGCGCGACCGGCACATTCATCACATCAACAGGTGACGCCCCTGCCATCGACCGTCTTGAGATATTCCTTGAAGAAGCCCTGATCGTCTGTGAGAATGGCAATCTCAAGGTTTCCGAACTTGCGCCCGAACTGGGTCAGAAAGAGTCTGATTACAGGAAGAATTCGGCCGATTTCTTCAAGACGATAAAAGGTACCTGGCACGACGTCGCTCTTGGCAAAGATGTTGAAGATCAGTGGCTTAAGATGCTCTGCGGTTTTTCCTCATATCTCGAAAAGAACTCCGGCTCAAACCCCTCCTCCGAACCCTTCATTATCCCCGGTTCAGAAGGCCGGAAGAGCCTTCTACTCTCAAACGCCATCTACCTGTCTTCGTGGAAAAAGAAGATGATCGACGTACCGGAGATAGGCTCAGAAGATGAGCTTGAGTTTGAGAAGAGATTTGAAGAGGAGATTGGGAAGAAAAAGGGGAAAGGCTTATAATTCGCCTTTAATCTTTTTCGTTACTTCCACATCCGCAGGCAGCCAATCAACCGTTTCAATTTCATCTATTGATAACCATTTTGCGGCTTCATGTTCAAGTAGTTCCATGTCAGAATCCGGTGCCAGTTCTGCCCAGAAACAATCCATGGATAAGTGGAAATTCGGATAATCATATTCGACTGTTGTAAGAAGAGCGCCGACGATTATGTCTGCGTTTAATTCTTCCTTAATCTCTCTAGCAAGTGCATGTTCAGGAGACTCACCGTCTTCTATTTTTCCGCCTGGGAATTCCCATCCGTCTTTAAAATCACCATATCCTCGCTGTGTTGCGAAGATCTTATTTCCTTTTCGTATTATTGCTGCTACTACTCTAATTGTTTTCATTTCCAAACGTTACTTCATAATGAGTGATAATCAACCAATCATCAACTTATTTGTCTTCTTCAAGAATTTGGCCGGGATTGGTTTATCAAGCCTCCATGTAATACTCATTGGTCTATCACCAGTATGATTGACATAATTCGCAGGGCCAAGGAATGTGTAAATACCGGCTCCTCCAGATATGCGATCAGTCTTATACTCTCTGACAAACAAGAGAATTTTGCTGCCGTTTTTATTGTGGTTAATATATCTCTGGCCTGTCGTAGAAGAAGATGATGTTGTACTCTGACTCTGCCAGTGGAATAGTTCTTCATTTATAGAGTAATCATCATAAAGAGTGGTGGGAGAATAGTCCTTATCCGCTTTATTCAGAGTGATAAAGAAGACGTCCACCTTTTTATCTGGCAACCACTTAACGCCTTCTCTTACAGTACCGGGCTTATCAAAATCCATTGCAACCAGTATCTGATCTCTAGTGTATGAACAATGTAGATCTAGAGGACATTCAAAGCCAAGATCAACAGATTCATCGATGAAGTCGATCTCGTCAAAACGATAGCTGAGAAGCTCATCCAGTTCTTTGAGCATGGTTTTGGATTTGAACAATTCATCAATATTGTCTTTGACTTCGTTATCGTTCAAATCAAGCATTGGTTTATTGAATATAGTGATATAGAACATTTGGAACATTCGCTTCTCGACAGGCGACATAGACGAATAATTAAAACTATTCCGATAATTGATCAGATGTCTTAAGTAAGCGATCCATCTGCGTGAATCTGCGGTAGCAAACTTAGCAAACGACTTTTGTAGTTTTTCTTCCAGCGGCTCCTTGAAATCTTCGGCAATATCAGCCATAGCACATAATCTTGAGAAAGATGAGTACTTATACATATACCTAGGATCAAGATGGTAGTAGTTTAAGAATGAAGAGAGCCTTAATTCCAATCCGGTATCATCTGAAAAAGACTCTATCTTCTTTACTAATCCGGCAGTGTTTCCATAAGCAGCTCTTATGTTATCAAGAATTATCCTAGATGCTTTCTCTTCTAATTGAATATAACATCCCTTTGGAACGCCAATGAAACCTTCCTTGATTTCTCTTGAAACGCTTCTTGATGAGTCATTGAGGAGGGCGGCAAATTTACTCTCAAAGTTATATTTTCTGTTAGCTTGTCCAATAAAGTCTAAAACAGTAAGGCAATCCTTACCCTCAGCAAGACGAAGACCTCTTCCAAGTTGTTGCAAGAAAACAGTCAGGGATTCCGTTGGCCTTAAGAACAGAACAGTATTAACTTCCGGTATATCAACACCTTCGTTGTAGAGATCTACAACAAATATGACCTTGATGGTTCCTTGAACAAGTTTATACTTGGCAGAGCTGCGTTCTTCTTCTGGTGAATCACCTGTAAGACACATAGCCGGAATACCATGGTTATTGAAGAACTCGCTCATGAATCTCGCATGTTCAATGGAAACACAGAATCCAAGAGCTTTTACTTCTTCTATGTCAGTAACGTATTTTATTAATGAACTGCGAACCATATCTGCACGCCTATCAGAAACAGCACCACTGAATGTATAGATATTGGTTAGTTCACCTTTGTCATATCCTCCGCGAGCCCATTTAAGGGTGTCTAAGTCAACAGTATCAGTCACTCCAAAATACTGGAACGGACAAAGAAGTTTACGGTTGATAGCTTCTGGAAGTCTTATTTCAGCTGCTATTCTGTTGTCGAAGTATTCGAGGATGTTCTTTCCGTCCATACGCTCAGGAGTAGCTGTTAATCCTAATAAGATTTCAGGTTTGTAATACTCTAATAGCTTCTTGTAGGAAGGCGCCGCTGAATGATGGAACTCATCAACTATAACAAACTGATAGAAGTCTTCAGAGGTCTTGGTAGCGAAATCCTTTGAGTTGAAAGACTGTATTGAAATAAACAGATGGTCAATACCATCCGGAGTGTTTCTACCGACAAGTGTATCTCCAAAATTTGGATCTTTCAGCACAGCTCGGAATGTGTACAGCGCCTGGCTGAGGATTTCCTCTCTGTGAGCCACAAACAGAAGCCTTGTTGGTTTGCCGGGATGTGCTTTAACAAAACGCCTGTAATCTAAGGCTGCAATAACAGTTTTACCTGTTCCTGTGGCAGCCACGAGCAGATTTTTGTAATGCCCCCTAATTTCTCGTTCCGCTTGAAGTTTATCCAGGATCTCCTGTTGATAAGAGTATGGTGTTACATCAACAGTATATTTATTTGCATCATCATTTTTATGATATCTCTCTGCTTTAAGGGCTCTCGCTAATCTTTCTCTCTGCCCCTCATCGTAGTATTCAAACTCACTCGAATTCCAGTTAGTTTCAAAGGTGGCAGCAATCTTCTTAATCGTGTCAGGAGAATCCTTTTGAGTTATCTTCAAATTCCATTCCAATCCGCTTGTAAGTGCAGCATTGGACATATTGGAAGAACCGACATAAGCAGTTGTAAAGCCGGTATTTCTGTAAAAAATATAAGCTTTGGCATGGAGTCGTGTGATCTTGGTGTCGTAGCTTACCTTGATTCTCGTATTTGGAAGTTGGCTAAGTTCTTCTATAGCTTTAACATCCGTAGCGCCCATATATGAGGTTGTTATGATGTCTAATTCTCCGCCATTTGTAGTGAACTGCCTGAGTTCATCTATGAGAAGTCTAAGACCACTCCATTTAATGAATGAGACAATCATCTCTATTCTGTCGCAAGAAACTATTTCCTTTTTTAGTTCTGTGAACATCTGGGGTTCGTTCTTTGCCCCAGTAAATATGCTTGATCTAGCGATAGAAGTGACGGGGCGTGAAAGCTCTGCCTTCTCATTCACCGATAGGACTGAGTTTTTCTTGTCGTATACAGCAAGCAACTGTTCCGCTCTATCTGATACAGATTTGCTTTCTAATTGGATATTCGAACTATCTATCGCTGATTTGATTATGTTATTAACAAATTCAATCTGCTGATTAGTATCGCATCCACTATCCTTAAGGAAATCTAAGCTCTGCTCAACTATTTCAGCTACATAAGACGACAAAACCTTAGATGATTCAGCCGCATCGATCTTCTCTGTCCTGGAAATCTTATCTCCTTTGGACAGCTCTTCCTCAATCGCCTTGTTGATTACCTGTTCGTACAGACCATTAGGTAGCATGAAATATTCCTTTAACTGTAAACTTTGGGAATATTATACATCAGAACAAAATCCCTATCCTCCGTGCTCAAATGTGCATTTTACGTTCTTATGAGCCGAATCCGCTTAAGTCCTTGATGACCTCTCCTGCGATGATGAGTCCGACGACAGAAGGGACAAAGGCGGTAGAGCCGGGGATGTCTCTTCTCTGGGTGCATTTCCGCTCGGCGCCGGGCGGACAGATGCAATGCGTCCTGCAGCTTATGGACATGTCTTCTATGGGGCGCGTAGGCTCTTCCTTGGAGTAAACGACCTTAAGGGATTTGATGCCTCTCTTCCTGCATTCACGGCGCATGACCTTTGCCAGAGGGCATATGGACGTCTTGTAGATATCTGCAACTTCGAAAGCCGTGGGATCGAGCTTGTTGCCGGCTCCCATGCTGCTGATTATGGGCGTGCCGGTCTTGTCTGCCTGCATTACGAGCTCTAACTTGCCTGTTACGGTGTCGATTGCGTCGATCACGTAATCGTATTCTTCGAAATTGAACTGGTCGGCGGTATCAGGCATATAGAAAGTCTTATATGTGCGCACGACGCAGTCAGGATTAATGTCATGGACGCGCTCTTCTGCGACGTCCACCTTATATTTGCCGACGGTCTTGCGCGTCGCGATTATCTGACGGTTGATATTTGTAAGACATACTTTGTCATCATCGATGAGGTCCAGAGCACCGATGCCGCTCCTGGCCAGAGCCTCTACGGCATATCCTCCGACACCTCCGATGCCGAACACGGCAACGCGGGCATTTTTAAGCTTATCCATGCCCTCATGTCCTAGAAGGAGCCGCGTTCTGGAAAACTGATCAAGCATTGTTCTATTCTCCGTTCAAAGTCCCGGAAGACACTCCCGGGCGGTTAGTTAAGGTATTATATCACGGTTCTCCATTTCCTTAATCAGGCAGTCGTAAACCTTCTTATTGATATGGCAGTCAGCAAGCGCGCGGTGAGCGCCGTCGTATGAGATGCCATAGTGGTATGCCAAGCTTCCCAAAGACCTGCTGCTCAGCTCAGGCAGGCATCTTCTCGCGACTGCGAGCGTATCCACATATTCGTTTGGAATGGGTTTTCCCAGGATGTTCATAGCGTCGCGCTGGATAAACCTTAAGTCAAAGTTCCTTATATTGTGACCGACAAGGATGCTGTCACCTGCAAAGGCCACAAAGGATCTTAAAGCCTGGTCGATCTTCGGCGAACCTGAGACCATATCATCAGTAATGCCGTTAATACTGCTGGCCATATAAGGAATATGGAAGCCCGGGTCAACCAGCGTCGAGAACTCATCTATTACTTCGCCGCCATCCACCTTCAGCGCAGATATCTCAATAATCGCATCAGTATCAGGAGACAATCCTGTTGTCTCAAGGTCGAAAAGAACGTAGTTGTCCAAACGCTTAATGATCATGCTCATCACCTTAAGTAATACCGTATGCTATAACTAATTCTCTCATAAATCTACTCCCCCTTCCCGTCATCTGTCTCAAGGCTGATGTCGAGCAGCTCCTAAAAAGAGCTCAAGAATAAATCCCATCGTCACCGATGGGATCTGAATGCTGTCAATGCGATTAATCGGACTGTTTTTTCGAGGCCCGGAAAAAAGATCACTTCTTTGCTCCATACAGATAATCGTTCAACACCTCTTCGTAGTTGTCAGGAACACTTCTGATATACGCTTCCGTGTATGTATAGAACTCGATTGGAGATCTTACACATGACACGTTAAGATCTTTAGGACTCGGCAGGGGAAGCCGCTTATTATTCCGGTAATTAAATGTGAAGAAATCTCTCCCTCCGAAATTGATATTGAGATGCGCTCCCATATATGTGAAGGTTTCCAGAAGCGACGGGGTCCACGGCTTCTTGCTTCCTCTGGATGTCTTGGGAAGGAGAAGATACCTGTCCTCCGTCTCTGCAAACATGTCTTTCTCGGTGTAATCAAATACGCGGAAGCTCCCGTCTTTCACACTGCCTGTTTCACTGATCACTTTCTTTATACTGTTGCCTTCGAAATAGACTTCAGTCCTTGTGTAATCATCGTAGAGGCGTGAGTATCTGACTTCCTTATGCCAGGTTGGATCAAGCTTTTGCAGGCCGTAATAATGCCTGATCCTGTCATCTAACTCGATCAGGTGCTTTCCTTCAGTAAAGAGATTTTCTCCGGTCTCCTTGGGCGTTTTAGATTTGGTCTTCGATTTTGAATATACCTCAGTCAGAGAGACATCCTTCTTATCCGCTTCCAGAGCCTCTGTTACACACGAAGGGAAGATATCTTTAAGAGCCTTCTTATCCACGCCGTTCCTGCCGTGCCAATGGAACAGCGGATAGGAGATCTCAGTCTCAAGACCGTAAAATCCCCTGTCAGTTATATTCGTAAACTTCTCCGCAAATCCTCTGCGCTCAGGCGTCTGCAGAACTCCGCACACACCCAGAACACTGAGTATCACGTTTATCTCGTTGCCGGTGGCATCTATTATCTTGGACCTTGTAATGAGCTTTTGCAGCGCAGTGTAATTGTTATGGTCGCCCATGCTCTCTGCAAGCTTTAAGATGTTAACGAGGATCTCAACATCCTTCTCCGTATAAGATACCTTGGGAAGATCTTTAAACTGCTTAAGATCGAACAGCAAAAAGTCCGGTGTCTGCATCTCCTGTATGGTGTGCTTCTGAGGATAGTACAAAGCGTATCTGGACAACGAATCTTCAACATGACATATGTATTCTTCGTCAATCTTCATACCGCAGACGGGACATGCATAGTCTGAACGGTTCAGGCCGCTCATATATTCGCGCTTAACTTTATGCTCAGGAATCGCACGCGCGATAAGGTAACTCGCAAGAGCCGTCCTATACTGATTCTTCCCTGTCGAGAGGCTGTGGAGAAAACCGTTCACAAGATCCTTGATCTCAATTTGTTTCCGGACCTTTGTAAGTTCATTCAGCAAGTCATCGTGGCTTTGTCTGCGGGGTTCTATGAGGACGCCTTTCTCGATGCCTCTTCTAATCTCAAGAGAGCGGTCGACTTTATCGTGGTATGGCTTCGCATCGTCGTAGCCGAACACCTTATTCATTGTGTCGTGCATGTTCATGGAAGGATCAACGCCAAAGATCCGGGCAAACCGTTCGTCTAAGCCTTCCCATGATTTCTCGTAGAAATCATCCCAATACCATGTGAAATAGTCTTTCAGGATCTTTCTTGCTTCTTTAGAACTTAAATCCATAAGATATTATCCCCTCAATGGTTCCATCCGTTTGTGCTTACCGGATCGCCTTCCGTGATTACTCTCTGATAAACTTCTTATCCGCTTCATATTCATCGCTGACAAAGCGCTCGACGGTCATGTGGAGATCGTATTTCTCGCGGAGTTCGGCGAGCTGCTTCATCATGGGTGATGCATGATGATCATCTATGGCAGCCTGATCTTCCCAGGAATCAATGAGCAGCACTGTCTCAGGATCATCAAGCGGCACAAAATACTGATATCTGAGATTGCCTTTCTCAGCACGTATATCATCAGCTATACCGGACTTTTCCATCTCTTCGGCAAATGCTCTGGCACTGCCGTTCTGGCCTTTGTAATAAAGATTTACGGTTATCATATCAAGTCTCCTTAACCCATTCTCAATAATGCCGGTCATTCTATTCAGAAATAGAATACATCTTCGAACTTTTTATCAAGTGCTATGCAGATTACCAGCGCAAGTTTAGCTGTCGGGCAGAACTGTCCGGTCTCGATCGAACTTATTGTGTTGCGTGACACGCCGACCATTTTGGCCAGTTCATCCTGCGACAGATTCAGCTCTTTGCGGTATTCCTTCAGTCTGTTTTTTAATACCAGTGAATCGTCCATTTCTCATACCTCAAGGATAGATCTGAAAGATCTCACAGATCGTGATAAACGTAAACATCAGAAATACTACGCCGGTCGTGAGCGACAGTATGATGTATTTGCGTTCCTTCTTTTTGACGGCATTGAAGATGTTCATTGCAAATACAATGCAGAATTCCATAGCCGCAACACCATAGATCATCTTGCTTTTTGAAGCAAGGCTCAGTGCGCCAAGAACAGCCATGAAGAAAAAACCGAATATTATTGCAAATCTTGCCGAACTCCTGTTCTCTTCGATCGTTGCCACGTCACGGCCTTTGTTCTCATTACGGCTCTTCATTAAAATCTCTTCTTTATCCATTTCCTATTTCTCCTGCTTTCAAGTTTATTATGACAAGTATACTTGGCAATTTGAATTGTAGCATTGCCAAGTACACTTGTCAACAAGCAATTTATTCCTGTGGACGTTTCAGATTTGCTATAATGGAAAAGTCGGAATCAGGGATTTTTATTACAAGGATTAAGAAATGACAATGATTACTAAACGCCAGTGTCCTTCATGCGGTGGCACTCTGACTGTCGATAACGATAAGCAGATGTACCACTGTCTGTCTTGCGGTTCAGCATACGATTTTGATTATTTCAGAGCTGAGAACCTGAATGAGATGGGTGATACTCACCTGTCGCGTAAAGAATTCGGAGCCGCTGTAGACACATACAGACTCAAACTAAAAAAGAACCCGCAGGATTTTCTCGCACTCAGAGGATTGATGCTTGCTGCAGCCCGCCTTAAGGATATGGACGGGCTTGTAAATGCGGGCAACAAAAACCATTTCACGTATAACACCATAATGGTCAGAGAAGTGCTTGACAGTGCGGCGGAAGAAGATACCGGGTACTTTGAAGATCTTGCAAGGATCTATTACAACTTAAACAGGCTCTCGAACTGCAATTCAGAGATCAGATCTCTTACTACTTCAAAAAGCCGTATCGATCAGACAATAGCGCTTGAAGAACAGGACTCTACCAATTACAAGATCACATCAGGATACTTTTCGGGTAATCGTCCCATGGAAGTATTCGTCTCACATTGGGGATTGGCTCTTTTTCTCCTGATCGTCATGCTTTGCATCGTTATTCCCACAGCTGTACTTGGCGATGGCATCATAGCACTGGTTGCCGGTATGTTCTTTGTCTTTTTTATCGGATTGACTGTTTTTGTTAATATGACGGCTATATATCCGGAAGTTAAAGAAGAGAAAGAACTGAGATCATATCTCCAAGAACTCTACGCTGAATCAGAACTGATCGGACCGCAGATCCGTAGACTTGAGAATGAAGCTGCAGATCTCGCAGCCGGCATCAGGACTTCCATTCAGAAATTTATAGAGAAAGACCGTCGGATAATCTCAGAACCCATAAAGGAACGCGTTCCTGCTGCAGTCAGCACGATCAGGAAACACCAGTGTCCGTCCTGCGGCGGCAGCCTTAGAATCGACAGAGATAAGCAGATGTACCATTGTACCTTCTGCGGTTCGACTTATGACTACGAATACTTCAAGGGAGACCGTATCCATGAGGCGGGTGAGACATATCTCTCCAGAGGAGAGTTTATGGCCACTTCAGATGCATACGAGTTCATGCTGAAGAAAGATCCGCACGACTTTATCGCGCTCAGAGGACTTATGCTCTCAGCAGCCCATCTGACCAGTATAAATGAGCTTGATCAGGAGATCGGGAAAGAGGATTTCTCCTATGATCCCGCGATGGTAAAACGTGCAATAGAAAGCGCTTCGGAAGAAGATAAGGCATACTTTAAGGAGCTCGCCAGAGTCTATTCCGAGAAAAATAAAATCATCGAATGCAACGAAGAGATCAAGGCTCTTTATAAGAAAAAAGACGACATCAATACTGTTATCGCACAGAACGACGCTTCGCGTAATAAATATTACATCGTTGACAAAGACGGCTTGCAGACTCTTCCCAAAATCCGGTTCATTATTACATGGGTTATTACTGCCCATTCTTTGCTGTTTACGACCGGCTTCGGTATAGGATTAATTGAGACAATCATTGACAAGTCAGATTATTTAGTCATAGCACTGTGTTTATTTATTCCCACACTCTTAATAAGTCTCGGTCTGATCGGATATAACTACTTCTATGTCTATTCCAGGATGAGAAAACTGAAGAAGCTCGACAAAGCCAATGCAGAACTCTATGTTGAATCCGGCAAAGTGGATCAACAGATAAAAGACATTGAGAACCGCTCAGAAGATATCCTGAAAGACATCAGAAGATCCATCCACGATTTTGTAAGGAAAGACCGCCTGAGAATGAGCGCCGGGAGATAATGCTTTGGCGCATCTCTCCCAGCGGATACTCTTACGCTCTCTCGCTTAAGACCTTCTGTGCCCTGTCCTGCGCGATCTTGATCACTGACGCCAGGTCCTTCTGGCCCAGGAAATATGCCGGCATTTCCTCGTAGAGGATAATGCTTATCGCAGCATCTTCGGAATCCATTTTCGAAGCTGTCGAAATGATCTTCTCCATCTTATCGATATTGCTGTTGGAGAAAGCCGGACCCATTGGATTGTAAATTGCGCCGGGTGTTGTGGTGTCAGGATCGTTAAAGTAAGCAACGGTCTCTTCCGCATTCTGCCTGAAAGCCGCGCGGCTTATAACAAACTCATCGTGAACTGAGAGCGACTGCATGATGTCATCTGTCAGGAGGAGCTTTATGAACTCGGTGCAGGCATCAACATCAGGAGCCTGAGCTGAGACCGCAACGGATACGCTGACAGTGAACATCGGACCTCTGCCGTCAGTCGAAGGGATTCCCAATATCGTCGTGTCACTTCCGGGATCAGTCATGTTCATAAAGAAATTGCCGATGCCGGAGATATTGCTGTAGTAAGCAGCCGCTCCATAAGTGGAATTTGCGAAAAAGTCATCTGAACCGTCATTGGTCTTGGGCTTCTCAATGACATTGTTCTTAACATATTCTGCAAGCTCGGCAAATTCCTTGCCGGAGAAATCCGCCTTGTTATCTGTTATGAACTTATCGTTCATGCCGTTAAAGAGTTTGGTGAAGTAGATAGCCTGGCCTGAAGTTATAACGTCCGTGCCGTTCAGCGTACCCTTAAGGAATGCCTCATATTCCTTGGTGGTAAATCCGACTCCGCTGCTGCCGGCATATTTTGCATCAGTCACGATGCCTTCGATGCCGAAACAAAGAGGCATATGGTAAAGGGCTCCGTTAGTTTTAGCCCCTTCAATGATGTTGGTGAAATACTTTTCCTTATCCAGGCCTTCTGCATATTTGGAAAGGTCGACAAGATAACCTGAATTGTTGAGCTGGCCCAGATCACCGACATTCATCAGGATATCCGGTCCTTCACCGTTTATGATGTCCATCGCGAGTTTGTTGCTCAGCTTCGCATCTCTGTTAAGCTCACTTGCATCTGAATCATCCTGGCTATCCGAATTAACGTAATCGACCTTCTCATCACCGGCATAACGGTCGTTAAACTCAATAAAGCACCTGCCGTTCGTGATGTTGAACTGATTGATCGCATCAGCGATCTTCTTATCAACATAACCGTGAGGGGCATAGAGAGTCAGAATTGTCTTTCCTGCATGAGGATTCTTATCAGCCTTCGTAAAATCAACGATCACAAAAGGCTGCTGCTTCATTTTACGGAACTGGGTATTCTCATAGATATCCCCGCAAAGGATGAACGAACCATCTGAACAGCTTGCAACGCGCAGAGTAGAGAGCTCTTCCCTGTTCTCGCCGCACCAACTGAAATTGAATACCTCCTGTGCGGTCTTATTCTTTAAGTCTGCCTTGGTAATGCCCGTTGAAGTGTTGTAATAAAGGCTTCCGTCGGTGCCTGTCCAGGAAAACTCCAGATGATCAAAATCAAGCCATTCGTAATCTTTTGCATCAAGAGCTTTAACCTGGCCTGATCTGAAGTCAGCTTCAAGGAAAAGTTTGGCATCGCCATCTGTATGTGCAGGAATAATGAACTTATCATCACCTTCAAAAATAACGGTATTAACATCCCATACGCTCTTGCCTTCGACCTTAAGGGCAACATCTTTCTCCTGTCCGTCTGGCGATGCGATCTTGAGCAGATAATACTGTTCTTCCTTGCCTGCCTTGCAGATGCTTATTTTGTATGAACCTGCATAAAGCACACGTTCAACGAAGCAGTTTTCTGCTGCTACGGACTTCTTGCTGTTTAATACTGCTCCCGTGGAAGGATCGATAGTGTTCTCGAGATAACTTGGAATGCCTGTGTACTGATCGTACATCTCATAGACAACCTTGATCTTGCCGTCAGAATAAGTTGCTGACTGGACATTGGGCAGATCCGTAAAATCTTTATACAGGTTGATCGTTTTCGTGACCTGCTTGGAAGCCCTGTCTACGACCGTCAGCATGGCAACTGATGAATTGGGGTCTCTGTAACCCATCCAGATGACGCCGGGAGTAGAATAAATATCACCGAATGAATAGATGACTATGTTCTTATCATCGGCTCCTGCCAGAACAGAAGTAGTGTATTCTACAACCTTGCTTGCGCCGATCTCCGGCACGATCTCTGTCTTAACTGAATTGTACCAGGGCGAATCTTCCGCAACTTTTGTACCTGTCCTGGCTTTGTTCTGCGCCTGTGGCTGCGTTATCCCGCCGCCGTTCTTCTTATCGCATGCTGCGAATGTTAAACCAACTGCGGCAGCCAATACCGCAGACATAAATCTGACCGCTGAATTTTTCATAAATCTTTCTCCAACATCCCCAATGTGATAATCAAAAATAATTGTAGACTTGCGGAACGAATAATTCACACTGACAATTAGGCAATTTAAGGGTATTGGCTGTTGATCTTCATCTAAGCGCAGGCAATCCGGGAACGCCGTGAAGGAACCTGCCATCAGTTCCCTGCCTCATTTTCTTCTGACCACGAGGCCGCCTATATACGAACTTTTCCAGAATTCGGGGAAATACAGATAATACACTTCCGTTCCTTTGCTGTAGTGTGGATTAAACACAACTCTGCTGCAGTATTCATCGTCTATTATGTAGTAATGATCCCAGCTGGTGAATTTTACGATCCAAATCTTCTTTCTGACCGTGATACGTCCTGCATGCCAATAGAAATCCTTCCTGTTGATCTTTGCGAAAAAGATCAGGGATGTTATGCAGCGGGCGGTCGTAAAGACACATATCACTATGCAGCATGCTGCCAGGATCATAAATGCGTACTTAATGACATTAGAATAAACATACAACGGCTTAAAGACACCGGCATTCCAAATTGCAACAACCGTGGCCGCAATAACAGCGCCGATAATGCGGATAACAAAATTCCTCAGGATAAACTCCTTGCGGATATTCTCAAATTCACTGCTGTCCAGTTCATTAGCTCTTTTGAATTCAGTTTCAGATAAAACTACTTCCCTGTATTCCGATATATTTGTTTCCTGATTCAGTCCCATAGTGCCTCTCTTACGTTAATTCATTTTCTCTTCTGTTTCTTCTTCCGGTGCTTTCACGCCGGTCGGGAATGTTTTTGTCTTAATATCTTTCACCAAAAAACTGTTAAGTATCAGATCGGCGTTAAGCTTATCTTCGCACTTGAAATCTCTGTAGGTGTTGTCCTTTTCGTGGAGCCTGATGTAGTGGTAGGTCGTGTGATATCGGTATGTTCTAGTATAAACTGAATAATAATCAACTTTGATAATGTTTTCGAGCCTGCCTATCCATAATTCTTCAGTGGTATACACTATGCAGTAAGTCCCACCTACAGCCATAATGCCGTTCCAGAGGCAGTTGATCGTAGAGTGCATGAAGTCGTTATTCACCTCATCTGCATCGAAGCCCTGCTTTACTATAGCTGACTTAAGCTTATTGCCGGGAATAAAACTCGGCTCAACAAGTTTCGCTGCTGCCACGCTCAATATGGAGAGCATCTCGATGACAAGTATGGCACAGATAATTATCGGAACACTTGTTACTTTATTATCGACCAGTTCTATAACCAATAAGATATTCAGGATCACTGCGATGATAACCCCCGTTGCGATCCTGCCCTTCCAGCGATCCTTGATCACATAATCACAGGCTTCATACATGTCCTTGTGATCCTTGATCGCTTCCATATTTGCCAGATGCGCTTCAAGAGCTTTCTCTTCAGACAGTCTCGTAAGTGGATCAGGATTGTCTCTCCACTTAATAGCTGCTTTCTTCCTATTTCCCATAAATCTGTTCACTTATTCCACATACATGACCGTCTCAAGGTCATCGAATCCGTAGTGTCTATATGCGATCCTGTAGTCAGGGTGCATATTGAGAACGAGGTCTGCCAACGTGACAAAGTCTTCGAACTTGTGGTAGACGGAGATCGCCATTCTCGGGCGGTTCTCCATAATGAGCTTGCGGGCGCCCTGAAGTGCTTCATACTCCGCGCCTTCGATATCCATCTTAAGGAAAGTTACTTTCTTGTCCTTGAGGACATCATCCAGCGCTACCGTCTCGATCTCCTCAACGCCTTCGAAGTTTCTCTTCTCAGCCTCTTCCCTGCTTATTATGCATGAAGTCTCGAAAGCATCCGAAGCGAAGTAAACCTTCTTATTCACATCTGCAGTGCCATAAGGATAGAGGTCGCATTTGCCAAGCGGCGCAAGGATCTCTTTGGCTTTTGCATAGTTCTTCGGATCAGCTTCGAAGGAATAAATATGCTCAAAGCCCTTGTGGCCGCACCAGCCTGCAAAGTTAAAGCATGTGGCACCGTCAAAGCATCCGCAGTCGACGAAGACTTCGTTTTCGCGCGCTTCGAAAAAGTCGAAATACTGCCCCTGGTTGTTGCGCCAGTCGAAGACCCCTCCGATAATGTTATTCTCGCTTATTCCGATCTCACCGATAAGGCGCTTCCTGATCTCATCAGCCACAGGCTTTACCGGGTAAGAGACAACGAGTGTCTTATCGCCGTAAAGGTTCATATTTTCTTTGAGCTCTTTCTCTGTGATGACCTTGATCCCCGTCTGTTCATCAACAGGGCCTTTGCTCTCATCCGGATCGATAAATGCATCGATCGCCACGCCGAAATTCTTAAACCTTCCTGCAAGATAATGCCCCGCGACACCTGCGCCGTACATCAGGCAGTGCGAACCTTTCGGGATCTTCTCGACATACACGCGCATGTCGCTGTTTAAGTTCTTGTATTTGGAATCAAGACCTGTGATGTAGCCCAGATCGCCTGTTTTGGCATAACTCATTCTTGCTTCGAAGATCTTTTTCGATATCTCATCGTTAAGATGCGCATAGACATTTTCTGCCATCTTCTCAAAACCGGCATCCATGCTGCCGGAGCCCCTCAGCGCCTTCTGCTTGTCAGATGCCTTGTCTGAACCATATTCAATACGTTTCTCAGATACGCTCATTTCATTGACCTCTCTATTTCCAAATATCTGTATCTTCAGCCTTAAGACCGATATCCGAGGCCTTGAAAACAGGGTTCCTGCCGGCTTTCTTCTGCGCCTCATAGTCTTTCAGGGTCTTGACTGCAATGCTTCCGAGAAGTGCGCAAGCAGGAAGGTTTATAAGCGTCATGCCGCCCATTGTGATATCAGCTGCAGCCCACGCGGCATCCATCGGAATGATGGCGCCGAAGAAGATAACAACAGCACAAATGATGTGGAAGATGTTAAGGAACCTTTTCGAAGGCATCTTCTTGTGATTAAGGAATGCGAGCGCGTTGTCGACATAGAAAAGATTTCCGAGGAGAGTCGTGAATGCAAAGAGCACCATCGCAACAGTAATGAAGATGGGTCCGAATCCTCCGAAAACAGTTGATATCGAATTCTGAACGTACTGCGCGCCTGCCACTGCCTCACTTCGCTCAGCGCCTGAAGATAAGCACATCAGAGCTGTTGCAGTACAGAGAAGAAGCGTATCGATATATACGGACAAAGTCTGGACGAGGCCCTGCTTAGCTGGATGCGTAACGTTCGCAGAAGCTGATGCATTAGGTGCAGAACCGACACCTGCCTCATTGGAATAAAGTCCGCGCTTGATGCCGTATACAAGACACGATCCTGCGATGCCGCCGAAGATCGCTTTGAAGTTGAATGCGTCCTTGAAGATCTCCACGAACATGGAAGGAATATTCCTGAAATTCACCGCGATAACGATAAGGGATATAAGCACATAAGCGATGCCCATTACAGGAACCAGGATCTCCGTGAACCTGACCACGCGCTTGCCTTTGCCGAGCATGAAGAATGCGACGAGGACCATAAGGATGAAGCCGACTGCTACGGCAACAACGCTTACTTTATTGCCGAACAGCTCCAGCATATGATCCTGGTAGAATCCGTATGCTTCGAACGAAGACTGGAGATTATATGAGCATAAGAGATTGAATCCGAAGCCGTAAGTTGCAATGAGGAAAACGCAGAAAACCGCCGACAGCCACGGTGCGTGAAGCGCCCTCTCGATATAGTATGCGGGACCTCCGAAATAGTTCCCCGTCTCATCTTTCCTCTTGAAGATCTGTGCAAGCGTACTTTCCACAAACGCTGAAGCTGCCGTGATGATGCACATCAGCCACATCCAGAAACACGCGCCGGGGCCGCCGATACACACAGCCGTCGAAACGCCTACGATATTGCCTGTGCCTACACGTGAAGCGGTGGATATCATTAACGCCTGGAATGAAGATACAGTCTTGCCTGACTTATCTTCCGAGGGCTCAAGCAGGAGCCTGCATGATTCCTTGAACAAACGGAGCTGAACAAACTTTGTCCTGAACGAGAAATAAAGTCCTGCAACTGTCATGACAATGATCAGTATCGGAAAATATAGAATCGAGTCCGCCGAATTCAAAAAATCAAGAATGTTCTGTCCCATGCACTTCGTCTCCCGTATTTGCTGTCCGTTAATATAATATATTAAATCGTTCTTTCTTCCGAATATCTATACCGGAACAGCAAAGAATGGAGGGCGAATGCTATGGATCAGTGCGTTCTCATATTTGAAGCTACCTCATAAGCTGTGTATTCATGGTCGAATTCATAACCGAATCTCTTGGACAGCTCTACTGAATTCATGTCATGCGCATCCCAGCTCGGGTAAAGTCCTTCATCAAGGCAAGCCAGGATCAATGCCGAACATACAATGCTTGCAAGACCTTTGCGGCGTTCGGACGGGATTGTATCTACTTCGATCTCGATGCCTTCTTTGTATCTTGTATAAGATGACGCGCCGGATACGAACTTGCCATCTTTGAGGATCATCATTCCGCGGCCTAATTCGAGATATCTTTCCTTGCTTCCGAACACGGAAACAAACTCTGTTGTGACCGGATCTTCCAGGCAAAGGTCATATAGATCGCCATCTATCTTTCTTAATTCATATCCTTCTGGAAGCTTTGCAACGGTATTTGTAAGGTATTCCCTGTCGAAAACAGTATCCTTTTTTATTGCGTAGCGAGTAACTTTTCGCGCATCGGGATAACAATCTTCGATAAGCTCAGACCACCTGTCATCCTGAGGCACCATGATGATAAAACCATCAGGCTTGCCCAATACCAGTTCCCTGTCAGGCTCTCCTGCCAGAAATGCAAATACTCCGACGAATGCCATCGCTGATACAGGATTCTCCTTATCGGTAACAAACACCTGGCCCATGATTTTCTGAATGCATGAATAGATCAGGGTCTCTTCCCAGCCTGCGAACAATGCCTCGACTTTAGATGTATCTTCAAGTTCAAAGATCATATTTTCTCCTACATTAAGAACGCGGTTACTGCAAAGCAGCATGCAAAAACAAAGCATATTATCCTTACCGCTTTTGCCGCGAAGTGTCAAGTAATCCCGGATATTAGTCGGTGATATGTTTTTACCTTCTGAATGTCAGATTTGAGGGTGGATTTGAGGCTATACCCGCAAATCTACCCGCAAATCCGGATTCAGCTTCAACGACAGATCCGGATTAACTATTTTCGCCGCCCAAGAATAAAGCGGTTGATCAGATATGCCAGTAAAACAGCAAGGGCGAAGTAGAAGACGGGTACGATAATGAAGAGATTTTCGGGCAGTTTGAGAAGTTCAGTCCAGAAATCCGTGTTGTGCCCGCTGATAGTAAAGTAAACGTGCCTGCTGAAGAGCAGCACCGTTATAAGATAACCGTGCTTCCTGAGAAAAGCAGTTACGGGATTGCCGGTCCTCATAAGAAGCGTCATTGCCAGGATCGCCATCGACAGCGCAAGTCCCAGGATAAGCCATGGAACGCAGGCTGTGTTATAGATCGGGCTTAAGATTTTCATATCCTCATTGTATCTGTGTGGATCACAGGATTGCGAAGCAGACAAAGGGACGCCTGCGCGCTTTGACAGGAAATACTGGATCTCAAAGAGGATCCAGAAAGCAAGGCCACCTGCAAAGAGCCATGAGAACAGGTATATAAGATTGCCCTTCCTGGTCTTTGGCAGGAGCTTGTCTTTATACTTCATCACGATCATGCCGATCGGGAAAAGCGGAATGTCCAGGCCGAAATGCAGATATCTGATCACCGGCTCAGAGTATTTCAAGCCGTCATGCACAACACAAACGCACGGCGCAAAAAACGACAGCACGAGTATCACGATAAGCGGAATGATCTCGTTGCGCATGATTTTTTTGAGAAGCACGTATATGCCATAGAGAATGGCGATCATCACGAACGCGGTCGAAAGATACCGCAAGATGCAGTCGATTGTAAGAAGAGAATAATACTGCGGGAAATCGCGCAGGAACCATTTGCGGTTACCTGTTTTGATAAGACAAAAGACAAGCGTCGCGATCAGCACGGCCAGAGGAAGCAGTAATAACAACTTGTGCTTTATCTTCAGCCCGTTCCTGTATAAGAACATGCCGGCGAAAAAGCAGAACACTGCCGTCAGTATCACGTACATGTATACGCTGCTGTCCCCATACCAATTGAACGGCTCGAAATGATGCATATCGTATCTGGTAAGGATCCTGGAAAGAACCTTGCCAAAAGGGTCCATTCTGCCGCGATACGAACCTCTCAAAGGGGACATCGTATATCCGTATACAGGGAACATCATCTGCGTCAGAACTAAAGCTGCCGCTGCAATGTTGGTCACATCTTCAGAGATCTTTGCCTCTCTGTCAGCTGCAGATTCAATTGCGGGCGACGGGCCTTTCCGCTTCCCGCAAAACACGATTATGCAAAGGATCCCCATCCCGCATAATAACCACAACAACACAGACAGCATGGCAGGTCCTCCCCTGAAATTGCTTCTGATCTGCGCCTCTACATCTTATCTGCCTAAAGACTAACACGCGCAAAACAATATAAACAAGGGATAAACTCTTGCTGTTTACATTAAAGATTGCAGATTATGGGGCAACAGAAGTGCCGTCAGAGCTGATCTGTCAGAGCTGACCCGTCAGAGTAGTTCCGTCAAAGCTGGCCCGTCAGAGCTGACCCATCAGAGTAGTTCCGTCAGAGCTGGCCCATCAGTGTTGGTCCGGAAGTGAGACTGCAAAAATGATCGCCAACACCACCAGGATCACGTACACGAAATAGACCAAGTAAACAATCGTCATTCCAATGCCGGCAAACATCGCGCCCTTGCTCAATGCCGCACTGGTCTTGATCTTCGGCGTGTGCAGTCCGCCTGCGTTAACGTAATTGACTATGTCCTTGTGATTGCCTGCTCCAAGAAAAATCGCGACAATGCATGCAATAGGAAATGCCGCGCAGATAAGTCCCGCGATCGCTTTCTTAAAAAAGCCGGACGCCTTCTGCTCATACTGAGCGTCAGTAATAATATTATTTTCCATGTTATCCTCCGCTTATTCCAAGGCTATGGTTTTCGAAGCCTTTGTATCTTTTTGGGAGTCGCTCCCAAACACAGCAATTATACCACCACATGATAAATGCACCCAAAAACAGGGGTCGCCTCTTTGGACGACCCCTGATTGTAGTTTGCGAAAAAACTTATCAGACGATCTTGTTTCCGCAGTAAATGCAGATGCCTGCGTTGCCGAGTGTAAATGACGCATTGCACATCGGGCAGATAACCTGAGAGCCGACGGCCGGAACGGCAGCTGCCTGAGCAACCGGTGCTGCCTGAACCACCTGCTGTGCCTGCAAAGGCTGGCCCTGAAGCGGCATACCTTGGCCAGGCATCGGCTGACCCTGTAACGGCTGACCCTGCAACGGCATACCCTGACCAGGCATCGGCTGTCCCTGTAACGGCTGCCCCTGCAAAGGCTGACCCTGACCAGGCATCGGACGATTACCGATCAACGCTCCCAAGCTGGCGGCAGTCTGAAGACGCACCGCTTCCCTACTCATCTGCTGGGTCAACAATGAATATCTGTTCATGTCATTCTGATCTTCAGTACCCTGCTGGCGCTGGGCTTCAATCTTATGTCTTAAGCTGGAGATCTCGTCCTGCAAAGCATCTATACGTGCCTTCTCCTCCGGGGTGTTCGGAGCCGGAGCGGCGCCCATGACACCTATCGGGAGTACGCTGTTTTGCCTGTTGCGTATATTCTCGAACACGATCTGCTGCGTTACGATCTGATAATGAGCCTGGTCATTGGGATCAGAATATCCCTGTGCTGTCTGCGTTTCGATCTTATTACGGTAGAATTCCGATTCGTCCTGCAGAGCCTTCAGCCTTGCTTCATCCCTAAGGGCTGCCGCATCCTGCTGAGGTGCTGCCTGCTGGGGAGCCGCTGCCTGTGCAGGGCCGCTTGTGCGCATCGCATCGATTGCAGCCTTGATATCGTTGCCGCAGTCAACACACTTATAGTATTCATCGATCTTGTTTCCGAGAATGTTGAATCCGGAACGCGAGACGCTCCAGCCGCCGCTCTGACCGGGATTCATCGGCTGCTCGCCGACTTCGATACTGCCGTTCGAGAGTGCGAATTTCATCTCATCAAAATAAGGATGATCGACGCGGATGATCGCGTGGAAATCGTATGAATACTTGTAGCGCGGCGGATTGTAGCTGACGGACTTTCCGTTGCTGTCCGTATGCCTGATCTCGTATCTGTGTTCCTTCACATCAAGATCGCAGCCGACTGCCTGCGAGAAATCCAGAACGTCCGGATTCGCCTCGCTGAGGTTCTTTGCCGAAGTTACCATGAACTTTCTGGCGTTGTCGTCGATCAGGAGCTTGGTGCTTGTTGTTCCGAGCGTTCTTGTCGCATTGAAGGAAGCTACCGCAGACTTGTTCTGTTCACGGTACTCGAGCTGCTTGGTGATGTCAGCTTTGGTGCTGTGACGGCGCTCCGAGAACCACGGCGAGAGCTTAGCCGCGCAGTCCTTGCACATGTTCGCGTCTTCGAGTTTCTTGTTGCCCAGAAGGCCGATCTTGTTTCCGCAAAAATCGCAGAATTTCTTATCAAATAGTCCCATAAAATCCTCCCTTATTCATTGATTTCATGAAGTGACATTCCGTAAGGCCTGTCACATAAAAAATATTAGCATAAAACCGCCCCGTAAAAAATATTTTAGCCACTAAAACAGCATGAATAATTTGCAGCAATAACGCCGGCCTGCTGACCGCCCTTAAACAGGGATATTCCATAGGTGTTATAATCTTCTTGTCCGGGAGACATCTTCCGGCATGGGAAATAGGAGGCTTAAATGGCTAACATTTTGGTAGTGGATGACGAACCGGGGATCGTATCGGTTATCAAGCGCGCGCTGGAGTCTGACGGACACAGGGTATCTGCTTTTGTCGGCACGGACGAAATAGATATAAGGAATCTCAATTACTACGATCTCGCGCTTCTCGATATCATGATGCCCGGCGAAGACGGTTATCAGTTCTGTGAGAGGATCCGCAACAAGGTCGATATTCCGATTATTTTTCTGAGCGCGAAGATCCTTGAAGAGGACATTACCCACGGGCTTGAGATCGGCGCTGACGATTATATCGTTAAGCCTTTCCGCGTTGCAGAATTAAGAGCACGCGTTAACGCACACCTGAGGCGCGAACACCGCGAGAAAACTCACTTCCTGAACTTCGAAGGCTGCAGTCTGGACCTTGATGCAAAGCGCCTTCTGGTAGCTGACAAGGAAGTTGCGCTGACCAAGACTGAATTCAGTATCTGCGAATTCCTGGCAAAACATCCGGGCATGGTCTTTACGAGAGAGCAGATTTTCGAAGAGGTGTTCGGAATGGACAAAGAAAGCGATAACACGACCATCTCGACACACGTCGCGAACATCCGCACGAAGCTCGATAAGGTCGGTGTCCAGCCGATTACGACAGTTTGGGGGACCGGTTATAAATGGGAGTAAAGCAAAAGTCGTTACGCCGCGTTTTTACCGGATTTATCCTGCGCATAGGGCTCGAAATGCTGATCGGCGGGGTATTGTTAGCCGCGATATTCATCGCCGCAATGTTTTTCGGACTCATCATTCCGGCAAACTTCTCCGAGCAGTATGCAAATGACGTTATGGAAAAGGCCGGCGAACAGGAGTATGCACGTGATGTCATCCCGGAGATCGGCGATTTTGTTACTTATTATCTGACCGATGACAGCGGCAACGTAACCCAGTCGAACCGTTCCTGGTCAGTCGGCAAACCTCTCCGCGAGGAACCCAAAAGCGGCCTGGTGTTCGGCCAGAGCTATTATGTTAAGAAGGCCTTCCCCGACGGAACGCTTTATCTGGAATACTACATGCGTACGAGCTATCCTTCAGGATTCTTAAACCGCTATTTCATCAGCCCTGAATATGTCTTAGCTATTCTGGCATTTATAATGATGCTCCTGATCGTTATCCTCAATGTCCGCCGCATGGAAAAGCTCTTCAAAAAAGAGCTCCGTCCTCTGGGCGAGGCCGCCGAGCAGATCTCGATCGACAATCTCGATGTAAATATCGCGCCTTCCTCCATTACGGAAGTGCAGCGCGTTGAAGATTCCTTCCTCAAGATGAAGGATGAACTGGCGGATTCACTTGGCCGCGAATGGCAGGCGCAGCGCAATCAGCGCGCCCAGATCGCTGCTCTCGCACACGACCTCAAGACCCCTCTCACCGTTATCCTCGGCAATCTGGACCTGCTGTCTGAGACAGACATCACCGATGACCAGCACCAGATGATCGAGACATCCATCGGCGAAGTCAAGCACAGCGAGGACTACATCGGCATTCTCGTCGACATGGCCAGGAACACCGGTGAAGTTGAGATCAAGCGTGCTCCTGTTGCTTTGCAGGGCTTCTTCGGGAACATCGAGAGCAAGGCGCTTGTTCTTTGTGAGAACCGGCAAGTCCGCCTTAAGACAAGCTATCAGTTCTCTGATGCATCTTACTCCGGCGACAGGGACCGCATTGAGCGCGCGGTCATGAACCTGATCTCAAACGCTATCGACTACAGCCCTGAAGATGAAGCTGTCGAGCTCTCCGCAGCGTGCGCGGACGGCACTCTTACCATCACCGTGCGCGACCACGGCGAAGGCTTCCCTGCCGAGATGCTCAAGTCCGGCGTGGGGCTCTTTAAGATGGGCGAGTCCAGCCGCAGCAGCAAAAAACATTACGGCATCGGGCTTTACATGGCCGAGAACACCGCCAAGCTTCACAACGGATCGCTCGCGATCTCCAACTGCGCGGACGGCGGCGCGGAAGTTAAGATGGTATTGGAATAAAGCTTTTAAATATTTAAATGCGGGGTTGTCTCACTGAGGCAGCCCTTATTTTATTGATCGCGACTATCTCAAAGGGGCAAAAAAATCCCAAAAAAGATAGAAAATGGCGTTTTTCTATCTTTTTTGCCCGAAAATTAAGCCTTTGAGATAGTAGACCTAATTATTGATTCCCACTATCGCATAGGCCCCTAATAAAGACCGGAAATTATATAAAATGGCCTTTTTATATAATTATTGCCCTCAAAAATGGGCCTATGCGATAGTGGCGGCGGCTGAGCTCCCCTCCTGTTGCGCCAATTTCTTCAAATCTTTAAGGAATCTTAAAAAATGGGTTCTAGGATATGGCCAAACAGGAGGTAATAGCATGATCTTACAGACTGAACATTTAACAAAGAAATACCGCGGCTTTACGGCCGTTGAGGACGTGAACCTTGAGATTCCCGAGGGAAAGATCTACGGACTTTTGGGGCCGAACGGCGCTGGAAAATCCACCATTCTCAAGATGATCACGGGCATCGCACAGCCGACGGAAGGAATTATCTATTTCGACGGAAATCCGTGGAGCAGAAATGCGCTCGCAGATATCGGTGCACTGATCGAGATGCCGCCGGTCTACCCGAACCTCACAGCGTACGAGAACATGCTCGTGAAGGCCAAACTCCTTGGGATTGATAAGGACAAGATCGGCGGGAAGCTTGATATTGCAGGCATCGCGGGCATGGGACGCAAGAAGGCAGGTGACTTCTCTCTGGGAATGAAGCAGAGATTGGGATTAGCGCTCGCGCTGTTAAATGACCCGAAGCTCCTGATCCTTGATGAGCCCACGAACGGCCTTGATCCGTACGGAATTGAGGAATTAAGAGGACTCTTAAGAGAGCTCTCGGACAGCGGCATATCGGTGATCATGTCGAGCCATATACTGAGCGAGGTCCAGATGATCGCAGACAGCGTCGGCATCATCTCTGAAGGCCATCTGGTATATCAGGGCGCGTTCTCGAAGGATGACGACCTGAACGCGATCTTCATGGAGCACACTAAGAACAGGAGGCTGGCAGGATGAACTACATTATTGCTGAATCCATCAAGACCAGAAAGACGATACTGACGTATTTCATTGCGCTTGCGCCGGTCATCAACATCCTTATGTGCGTGCTGATCGCGGGCCTGGGCAATGTCCAGAGCTTCGGAATCTACTGGTGGTGCACGTTCATGATGCCCGCGCTGGCAGCGTTGTTCTGTGCAGAGCATGAACGCAGGAACAGGATGTCGGGAAACGATAAGATGCTCTATACATATCCCATCGATCTGTTCGGTTTTCGAATTGCGGGAATAACAGCAATCGCGATCAAGATCTTCCTGGTATATCTGGTCATGGCACTGGTGCTTTCGGTCTTAAGCCCGTTTGTGGGAATGATGCGGATCAGCGTGCTTGAGACGGCAGGAGCATTTGGAGTATTGTTCGTCTGCAGTTTGTGGATGATCCCCGCATGCCTGATACTGTCCCGCCGCTTCAACATATACCTCCTTATGGCTGTAAATGTAATCTGCAATATCGCATTGCCGCCTTTTATCGCAGGAACGGCGTTCTGGGTGCTTTGCCCCTACTGCTACGGACCTAAGGCGATCGAAGCTTTGGCAGGAATACAGATCTCCGGAGATATTATGGAAGCCGCCGGCGCAAATTACGTTGTGATCGTCGCAATGCTCGCAGCAATTGCCGTGTTCAACGGTCTTGCAGCCATTGAAGCCAGGATATTTGCGAAGGGTTATCCCGAGAAGAAGGTGCGGAAAAATGATTCATGCGCAATTGATAAAGCTTAAGAGAACACCATTTATCTGGTACCTGACGGCATCCACGACCGGAATAATTGCCTTGTTCCTGTTATACAATTCGCTCTATTCAGGGAAGCCTGCAGATGACCGGATGAAGCTGATCTTCGAGATCTACGGCGTCGCCCTGCCGCTGCTTCACGGACTTACGGTGTTTTTCCTGACGGGTCCGGATGAGCAGATGGCCAATATGTACGGACTGCTCTCGGTAAAAAACAGGACAGGAATGTTCATGACACTGGTCTCGCTCGTATGGGGAATCGAGAGCCTCAGAACAGCACTGGTTTTCCTGGTAATGGGCCTTCAGACGGGAATTCAGGTGACGGGCATGCAGATACTGTTGTTTGCAGCGGGCGAGATCATGATCTCACTGCTGAGCATCGTCTTCCATCTGTGGCTGAACCTGAAATTCGGCGTGGCGCTCTCACTGTTCTTCGCGGTGTTGGAACTGCTGCAGTCAGTCATGTATAGCAACATCAATATCGTGGGCTTATGGAGATTTCTGCCGGCCGCATGGGCAATGGAATGGAAAAGTGATGTTTTGAATCAGGCATGGGTTACGAATCTGCCGTTTTGGGGAAGTTGCTTATTAATAATTTTGTTAGCGATGGCCGTTTTCAATATGTGGTTCTATCGCTGGGAAGGAAGAAGAAAATGAAAACATTAAAGATCGGATTACTTACATTATGCGCACTTATGTGCTTTACGGGATGTGGTCTTCGTGAGGTGGCCGCAAAATATCGGGATGTGGAAAACTATACGGCAACAGTTTCGGATACAGTCACGGTCTCCTGCGATGACAGATCGTATATCGTGCTGAACAGCAAAGCAGAGGATAAGGAAGTCGGCAAATGGATCGGCCGCGTCGATAAGCTGGAAGGCAAAGTTTTCGTAAGCTCGGTCAATGCCGGACCTGAAGGTAAAGTGCTCGTCATGGTAAACGGTGAGTACTACCACGCAAAGCCTGTCGATGCTCTGGAAGATGACGATGATCTGCTCAAAGTGTCTGTAAAATACGCGTACCCGACGGATGCACCGGAGAAGTGATGAGGATTGCTTAGATAAGCACGATTCAAATGATTAATGACGGACTAAAAAACAGTTTTCGAAAATTAGTACGTCGCCCCGCGCAACCACGCCCGCGCAACCGCGCCCCGCGCACTTACTCCGATATGATCCTCAGATCCTCTCCCATTCTTGCGATGAGGACTTTCTCGCCGGGAGTATAGTCCTTCCTGCCGAATAGGACGAGGGTCACGCCATCTTCGATGCCCAGGAGCTGGTAGCCGTTGCGGCTGGTGTCCACGATCGCGCTCTCGTAGAAGCCGTAATCTCTCCGCAGGATTGTCACTGCTGTATCAACAACGTGCCAGACCGTAATTACGCCTAAGAGGATAGTTACGGCTATAATTGCGCCGGCGATGTAACGGAATAGGGCAAATTGGCCCACATAATCAAGTGCAATCCATGAAGCTATGCTCAGGACTATCCCTGTGAGAAAGGCTTTTATGGGCATTAAAAGGAACCTGACAAAATAGCGCTTCTGGAGCTTGGCGCCCACATCCACAGGCGTGAGGCGGTTTGTCTCGATCAGGGTCTTCACTCTGAATCTCATGTCCACATTTTTCATATCTCTCCTCCAACGATCAGCGTTCCTTATTCCGGGTTGGATTGCTTAATATATTCTATACCAGATTTTCCGGGCTTGGGGAAATATGCAACAGTTAATTGATATAAAAACAATGTACCTGAATTGTTGCATCAAGGCATTTGTTTTATGATTGCCCCATGAATAAAACAAAGACATTTTTCAAGAAAGATCACATGGTCAAGCGTATATTGATGAGCATCTTCGGTGTGCTCATTTGCGGCGTCGCAGTAGGCTTTTTCAAGCGCGCGATGTTCGGAGTCGACCCGTTCCAGTCACTGATGGCGGGGCTCGACTGTGTCATTCCGATAAGCTTCGGCACACTCTACGTTATCGTGAACGTGATAATGCTCCTGTTCAGCCTCATTTTCGACAGGCACTACATAGGACTTGCGACCTTCATCAATCTTTTCCTGATCGGTTATATCGCTGAGTTCTCTTTGAAAATGCTCGAAAATTTCTTCCCCGTGTTAGGCATCCCCGGAAGATCCATCTGCCTCATCATCGGAATACTTATAATCTGCGTGGCTTCATCGTTCTACATGACCGCAGACATCGGCGTATCAACGTACGACGCGGTCGCGCTCATAATCTCCAATACCTGGCACATCGGCAAGTTCAAGTACGTAAGGATTATCACCGACGTAATCTGCGTTATCCTTGGCGTCGCGCTCTACTTCCTCTCGGGAGCATCTGTCTCCGGTATCGGCGCGGTAATCGGTGCAGGCACCATCATCACGGCATTCTTCATGGGACCGCTCGTCGATTTCTTTGCCCGGAAATTAGCAAAGCCCTTCCTTTACGGAAAGGCTTCGGCTGACAAATAAAGCTGTTTTACTTCTTATCCCTCATACGTCCATCCGTGATCGCCATGGTAGACCATGAGTCTTGTCATGCCGCCGTCAATGCAGATGTTCTCACCGGTGATAAATCCGGCTTTGTCAGAGCATAAGAACATGACCATCTCTGCGATATCTTCAGGCTTGCCGACGCGCCCTGCAGGCTGCTGCGTGGCGTCAGGACCTGTGATGTCGGAACCTGTGGTATCGATCCATCCGGGTGAGATGCTGTTCACTCTGGCCTTCCCTGCAAGGCTTACAGACAGCGCGTGCGTAAGTGCAGCGATGCCGCCCTTTGCAGCCGTGTAGCTCTCAGTCTGGGGCTGGCTCATGCGGTCGCGCGAAGACGAGATATTTACTATGGAAGCGCCGTCAGCAAAATACGGCATCAGGAGCTTCGTGAGATAAAAAGGCGCCGTGACACCTACGGAAAGTGCATACTGGAAATCCTCATAGCTGCACTCATCGATGCCCTTCATGAGAGGCAGCGCGTTATTGACCAGGTAGTCCACGTGGCCCGACTGCTCAGCTACAAATGATGCAAACTTCTCCAGAGTCTCTTTATCGGAAATATCACCGACAAACCAGTCGCCCGGCTGCTTGTCGATCACGTAAACAATTACGCCCTGCGCCCTGAAAGAATCAGCGATCGCCTTGCCGATGCCCTGCGCGCCGCCTGTGACAACAGCTACCTTCGGCCAGTTTTCGATACCATTACTAGCCATGATATTTCCCCTTTAATCTGCTATAGACGGGAAGCAGGACGAATTCCTGCAAACGCGTTGGTTCTGGGTCTTTGCGGTCAGTTGATCGAAATGTTTCCGGTCTTGACATTGATCCTGATATAATCCGGATCTTCGGCGCCCTTTACGATCGAGAGATTTTGTCCCGAAGTGCGCTCATCTGCAACCTTAATGTTGCCTGTCTTCACCTTGCAGTCGATGTCGTAGCGGTCGAGGTCCTCGATAGCGTCCAGCACAACGTTTCCGGCGTTAGCTTTGATCACCGTCTGATTGAGATTCGTCTTGCTGATATTGGTATTGCCTGCCTTGGTGTTGATCTCAGCCTTAAGGAAAGTGCAGCCGCTGATGGATACATTTCCCGCGTCGATGACCTCCGAGAACCAGTCCGCGGTAATGCCTTTCACGCTTACGTCGCCGGCCTTGAGATAAATATCGAGGTAATTGAGAATCGTATCCTTGCCGATCGTGATTGTGAGCCTGGGCTTATTTACTGCCATGATGCCGCTTCCGAGAATACCCACCGGCTTCTGCGTAACTGTAAGCGCGCCGTCTGCAAATGCAGCATCTGGCTCAAGTTCCTTGGCGCCCGTATAACTGATACCCTTAAGGCCGCTGCCTTCTTCAGCAATAACGCTTACAGAACATGCCTTAAGATCCAGCCTGACTGACCTGATCTCTCCACTGAAGTTTTCCATTTTCATTCTCCTTATTCCTAATGGATTGCTTTTTATATTCTATACCAAAGATTGGCGTTGTGGATTAGTTCAAACTTAGAGCGTAAATTCGCGGGTAAATTTGAGGGTATGGTCACAAATCTACCCTCAAAATCGAATAAAAAGCGTGAATTTAAGGCTAAATTTGCGGGTACACCCTCAAATCTGCCCTCAAATCAGAGGGTTACAGAAAGGCAACGAGGGAAATTTTTGTTATAATCCCTTACATACTGAGTTCTCGAAAAAACTCGCTTAGGGATAAAAGGCTATTACAATGGATAACACAAAGCAGAACGGGACTGCTCTCGTAAACACACCTAAAAAGAAAAGGCTTAAATGGATACTTATCACCATGGCACTTATACTGCCGGTCTTTTTGCTGATAAGATTCATTGCACCCACATGGACGCCCAAGATAAAGGGCAGCAATTCGATAAGCGAACTTCGGAGCGTTAATATCAACGGCGCAGATCTCACCGTCATGATCAGGGGCGAAAATAAAGACAATCCCGTGCTGATCTTCGTTCACGGCGGTCCGTGCTGCTCTGAGATACCGTATGCAAGGAAATATCAGGGCGAATTGGAGAAGGACTTTACAATAGTTCATTACGATCAGCGAGGAAGCGGGCGCTCCTATAAGGCTTCCACAGACTATTCGGATGTCACAGCAAAGACGCATGTCGACGACCTCATCACTCTGACCGAATATGTGGAAGATTATCTTAATAAGGATAAAGTGATCCTCTTGGGGCACTCTTACGGAACATATATCGCGACCCAGGCAGCCGCGCAAAGGCCCGATCTGTACGAAGCTTATGTCGGTATCGGCCAGATGTCGGACACCACAAAGAGCGAACTTAACACGCTCGATAAGTGCATTGCCGCAGCTGAGGAAAAAGGCAATAAAGATGATGCGGAAGCATTGAGGAACCTTAAGCCTTCCATCGAGAACGGCTCCACGCTGGCCCCCCGCGACTACGTCCGCAAATACGGTTTTGCGGCAAGGAAGATCGACGATAACCTGGACTATGTTCTGGCGTTTCTTTTCGGAACTGAATACAATCTTTCTGATGCTGCGGGCTTTTATACCGCTTCGATAAAGTATCAGGATGCGCTCATCATGGAGGCACTTTCGCACCCCATATCAGATCTCGTGACGAGCCTTGATATCCCTGTTTACTTCGTCATGGGCAAGTACGACGGCATGACTTCGCCCGAATCAGCGAAAGAATACCTGGACAGCATAGGCGGCGAAGGCGTCCGTGAGATCATCATCTACGAAGAGTCTGCGCACTATCCGCAGTTCGAACAAAAGCATGAATTCAGCAAGTGGATGAGGGAAACATTTAAGGGCTAATCTCCTCGCAATCGGCGATAAGTAATGTGGATGAAGGTAATATTTAAGGGCTAATCTCCTCGCAATCGGCGATAAGTAAAATTGCTTGTAACGTTTTCCAAATTTTCCCGTCAAACAGATGGAAATATCTGAAAGGAAGGAAAAAATATGGAAAAGAAAAAGACACCTGCCAAGATCTTCAATCTTACTAAGGACGCCGGACTGAACCGTATTCTGTGGTACATGATACTGGTAGTTCTCCTCTCGGCGTTCTGCTTTATAACACTTCACGTCTGGCTTTTGCCCTATTCGATCGCGTATACCGAGACAGGCGTCATGACACCCGGCTATCTGCTCTATGCAGTGATCGGCATCCTGTTCTCAACGCCCGGCCCGTTCGTTGCGGTCTTTATCCTCTCCCTGTTCATCGAGAGGACCGGCCTCAAGCACATGATGAAGGGCATCTTCCGCACCGAAAAGAAGCTCAAGACAGTCCTTATCACAGGCGCCTTCTGCCTGATGGCGCTTGTCTATGCGCTCATCTTCGGCACACCCAACGGCTCACCGTGGTATATGTTCATCTTAGGACTGATCGTCATGCTCCCGTTCGTCGGCATCGCCGAAGAAACAGGCTGGCGCGGCCTTCTCCAGCCAGAACTGGACAAGAAGCTGCCCTACCCCGTCTCCGTAATCGTTACAGCCGTTATCTGGTGCGTCTGGCATTATTCTGCCTGGATCGATCCCACATCGCGCCACTACAACGACAGCTTCATCGGCTTTGCCATCACCATCTTCATCTGGTCATTTGCCATGGCAGCCATCTACAAGGCCACGAAAAGCGTCATCGCCTGCGCCTTCTACCACGCCTTCATCGACTCCATCGGCGCCGTCTACGACTGGAACGCTTTGTTCGATGCGTTCCCGGGCGATCTGTCGGTAAATGCGTTCAGAGTAGTCTGGTTCGCGGCAGCGATTGGGCTGTGGGTTTATGCGGATAAGATGGAAAAGAAAAATGCATTAAACAAGGTCTCTAATGCTAAATAATTCTACGCTTATGCTCCTGCCCCATTCATCCCCATCTTGACGGTGAGGTCTGTGAGGCTTTTGTCGAACTGGGCGCGGGAGATGGCGCCGTGGGCGAGGAATGTCTCGAGGGTCTTCTTCTGCTCAAGGTAGAGCTGGATCTTCTTCTGTTCAGGGGAGAGCTGCTCCCATTCATACTGTTCCATTTATACATGTGTCCTTGTTGAGGTTTGATTACCGGAAAGGATTATAGCACCACATGAGGTCCGATAATGGGACAATTGTGCGGCATCACCAAAGTTCACGAGGGGCTCCCAAAGCCCCTCTTAATTTGCCTGAATCACAATTTTCGAAAAAAATCTTCCAAAAGTTGAAACCAACCGGCACCAAAATGCACTATTATAGGTGAACGGCCGTTCAAAACGAATTTTGAGGTGAGACGATTGAATGACGCAAAGGCGCTGGCCTTACTGAAATCAGGTGATCAGGAAGCACTTGCTTGGTTTATTGACAAGTACAGTGCGTATGTGGGAACCATAGTGAACAACATTCTCGCGGGCTCCATGAGCCATGAGGATGTGGAGGAAGTGACGGCAGATGTTTTCGTTACTTTATGGAGATCTTCGGAGACCTTGATTCCTTTGAACCTGAAGGGGTATTTGAGTCGCGTGGCACGCAGCTTGTCCATGCAGAGATTGCGGGAGAAGGTGCAGGTGCTGCCTTTGGACGATGACATTCTTATCTTAGATGAAGATTCGGTTTTTGACAGCCTAGAGCGTGAGGATCAGGACCAAGAAGTACGCAAGCTGGTCTACGCGATGCCTCAGCCGGATAAAGAGATCTTTCTGAGATTCTATTACTACTGTCAGAGCGTTTCGGTAATCGCTGAACAAATGAAGATGAACCCGTCCACGATCAAGACCAAGCTAAGGCGAGGGCGCGAGCGGCTCCGTAACAGCCTCAACAATATCAAAGACACAGCAGGAGGAGATCTCAATGCAAATTAATATACGTGATCTGATGGATAACATCGAAGATTCTTCCGTCGAACTGGAAGAAACCAATGTCGTCTCCTCCGAAAGGATAAAGGAGTTGACTAAAATGAAGATAAATGAATTAGGAAACGGTTCTGTTTCTGCGCCCAGACGCAGTTCAAAGAAAAAGATCGTAACGGTTCTCGTGGCCGCAGCAGTCGTATCTGCCCTTGGCATCTCAGCTTACGCGGCATTTAACGGCGGACTTGGAGGCCTCACATTCGGCAAGAGTTCATGGGGTCCGTCAATCGAAGAAGACATCAAGCATTCCATGCCCGGCCGCGAGTACGTCTCAACTGTCGGATACGCCGATTCCGTCGAATACAAGGCAACAGCAGAGTGGATAGCATTCGATGACAGTTACGACCGTGATTCTAAAATCGTCGATGCATTCGAGGCTGAATGCAGGCGCACTGGAGTTGATCCGTTCGCAGAAAAGTACGGTGACTATCTTATCTACTCACAGGAGATGGCAGATAAAGTCGATGAGATCACAGCGAAATATAACCTTAAGCTTCACAAGAACATAACCGACTGCGATGAAAAGGTCTTACGGGAAAAGTGCGGTGATCTCCTCTCAGACGACATCATTGGCGGCGGATATATCTACGAAGACGGTACATTCCAGCTTGACTGCACCTATAAGAACTGCGAATTCCAGATAAGAAGATGCATGAAGGGCTACTTCGACACCACCTTCCTTAACGTTGGCGACATCGAAAAGTTCGAGCAGTGGACATACGTAACCAAGGAAGGCTACACCGTCAACTGCGGCCTGCGCAGCGACGGCTACGGTCTCATAACAATTGACCTTGAAGATAGCTTCATTTCAATCAACGTCCTCCCCTGGGACAGCGACCTTAACGAAGTCGTTCACACCAAAGCCGAGATCGAAGCGCTTGTCGATCAGATGAAGTTCTCGAAATTCTGATGGTTAGTTGTGATAGTTAAATAATTAATGCACCCCGCGTCAGTGAAAAGATGCGGGGTGTATAATTGTTGGCCTTATTTTCGATGAACAATTACATAAAAGTCATCAGCCGGGATCAATACGCCTGTGTTATCAGCGTAGCTCCTACCCTTAAATCTCCGGCGCTGCCTCTTTTTCGACCGCTGCGTGGCTGGCCTTGATTACCCTGATCAGGATATAGATCGGGAGGATGAGGCTTACGAGCGCGTTTAACATGGTATTCAGGCCGATTATGACATATGCTCTGCTCTGCAGGGTTTTAATGATGAAAGACGGGTCATACCAGGTATTCGTCATTAAAAGCATGCTCGCATTGTAGAGAATATAGAAACCATAATATATGCAATTCCAGATCAGAGTGATGAGGCAGATGGTGTGATAGTGCGGAACGTACTTTTCGAGCTTTCTGTTCGACTTGAAAACGCAGTACAGAAGGATCAGTATAGCTGCGCTTATGATCAGCGAAAAGAGGTAATTGACCAATGAGGTCCGGAATGACCAATTGATATCGTCGCCATATTGGTAGAACAGCATGTTGACCAGCCTGGTCGCGCCTATAGTTATGAGGTTTCCGGCAACAGGAATGGCCATCATCGGAATATAGAGGAATTTCTTATGATAATTGCGGTGTACGTAAAAACATATGAAGAAATAACCGGTGAGCGTCAATAAAAGAACATAATATGGTATTGTACGGTTAAGTCTTGCTGCCGTATCAGATCCCATATAAAAAAAGAGAAAATTATGGACCGATGATACGATCGAGCTTAAGCCAGCAAAGATCACGCTCAGTCCAAGGAACCTCGTCTCCTTTACTTTGATACAAGTGATAATGATGCCCAGAACGAGAACGACGACTGCCACTATCATCGGCAAAACATAACGCCCCCTCATCAGCAATAAAGTAAAATCCATGATGTGTTAACCCTCCCCTAATATATTGTTAATTGAATTATGACATAATTATTGTTCTCTAGGGTTCCAAAATTTATAACACCAGCCTACCCTAATGTGTAGTCCTGATTCTCGACCAGGGACAGGCATTCTTTTGAAATGTATTCTTTCGACGTGACCTTCCTGCCAGCGTACGTCGGGTTGACTACAAAGTGCTCAACTTCTGTATATGGAGCGATCTTCTTAACATAGCGGGCCAGGGAATTATAGATCTTGGTCACACAATCAGGACGCTCGATCCACTGCCCATCTTCATCGTAATATCCCGAAATGCAATAAAGACGGCCTCTGGCAAGCTTCTTCTCATCACTGCGTATCCGTGTTGGGCTTGCTTCTATCAGAGTATTTCCGCTTGAAGAATACCCATGATCCAGATGTTCCCGCTCTCCGCTTCTGTCAACTCTGTATCCGCCTGCCTCAGGAACATAAAAATAGTACCAGCATCCATGGTAATTACCTGAGATGACATCCACAGAATCAGATTCTGTTACAACACCTTTTACAGTGTCCACTTTTATGATCCTGCATCCGCAGTCCAGCGCTTTCTGCGCTACCGACACGAACAGCTCATATTCAATGTAAAACTCTATCTGCTTACCCACGGTTACTCCTGAAGATTACGACTGATGCCCTGTCACTCTATACTCATTATCACGTCATTTGGCATAACGACACAGGCTCTGCCGTCAATTATGGTAAATGTCATTCTGAAGAAATCCAGTTCATCCAGATCAAAACCGGCGAAATCGTATGTGATCTCTTTTGTCTCCTTGCTCTTTTCGAAGACATCGAAAATATTCAGCGTCCCGACACGATGCGTCTCAAAATCCGAAACATCCATATACAAATACGAATCAACTATCTGATATAACTTCCTTCCGTCACTGCTCCACATGTAAATTGCTTCGCCGAAGGAATAGTCTTCCTCAAACACCAAAACGAGTTTGCCCTCGCTTGCTTTAAACACCTTAAAGGCACAATCAGATTGGCCGGAAAAAAGAGCCAGAACCACCATGCTGTTATCCGGGCTTTGAATAAGATCACAGCCTCCGAAACCGCATTCAGGATATTCAACCGGATAAGTGTCCAGTATTGAATCACCATCAACAAGTTTCAAAAGCACTGCAATGCCGTTCTGTTCAGTTTCCTCAGTAATATACTGCATGTGTGGTTCCTTTCTTAATGATTCCTTATTCACAATACCGCTATCTCAAACGGAAGTTTTCCCTCTGGCTCATTGTATTTAATGAGCAAAGCACGCTTGCCGTTTTCAGCAAGAGCGTAAACTTTTGGCGAGACCATTGCCTGCTGCGTATTTTCATCAGGGAAACTTACAGTAACAAAACTGTGATTGTGCTTTGGGTTTATAGTTTGAAATCTGCCTGTCACAACACAGTCAGCAACAGAATAGTTTCGCTTGTTGATGCATGAAATCCGCTTAACAAATCCGCTCATAAGCGCAATCATGAATATCGCCGTAGCTATAACTAATAAGAGCAGCATCAATGTTGAAATAACAAAAACCGCGCTGTCATATCTCTTCCTTATCATCATGTTGACCGAAAGGCACGCTGCCAGAATAACAAGTGGTATAACCGGCGCCGATACGCACACAGCCAGAACAGACCGGCTCCTTACCTGTTTGCAGATAATGTTATGTTCATCGTTGTTGGGGTTGCGGTAGGTCATAAGGGTGGTTATCCTATCTAAAGGTTACCTTGGTGAGTGTTGCTTTAAGATTTCAATTGTATTTTTATCCCCTATCTCTTCTGCCACATCAACAGCCGACCAACCATTCCTGCAAGGAAGTGTTTTGTCGCCTCCATAGTCTAAGAGAAGTCTCATGGCCTGATACTTTACTTCTTTCAGATCGTTGCGTTGCATTGCCGTCAACTCATAAAGAGGAGAGCGGTTTTCTTTGTCTCGGATATTCGGATCTCCGCCCGCTTTTAATATCTCTTCGACCAATTCCACATCGTTCGGACGTGCGCACATATAGTGCAACGCTGTTCGTCCCTTATCATCCTGGTTGTTTACATCGATTCCCCGCCTGATCAGATCTCTGGCGACATCCCATTTTTTGTTCTGGATAGCAACCTGCAAAAGATTCTGATTATACTTGTCCAATGCATTGATATCGAAATCAGAAACCTCGTCTACAGCTTTCAGATATTCATCCAAACCGTATTTCCCGATTCCGATCGCTTTTCGAATATCATCAACTGTCTTACGCGTCTGTCTTTCTCCATAGATGCCTTGCAGGAGTTCCTTAACTGTATAATCCGTTATCGGTATATGAGGAAGGCATTTATCGTATTCCTCTTTCGATGCCTTTGTCATGTTCCCGCGCATGTCTTCTTTTTTCCAGTCACCTTCTAAACCCCAACCTATAAAGAGTTCATCATAGTCGGGTGCGGAATAATCCTCCTGATGTCCGATAATGCGCCAGTCACCGCCCATTGTTTTACAATCAAACAGAATGTACACATTGATATTAACAGGCGGAATAACCCTTGTGGCTTTCTCAATGGTTTGCTCATCAATAACCGGATTTTCCGAAATGTAATCAAATATCTCCGCTACGCAAAACCTCTTGGGTCTGATCTCAATGATACGTCCAAAACAAAATCTGGTATCGTCATAGACAAAGCAGAAAATGTCTCCTCTTTTAAGATATCTCTGCATTGTCCTTGGCTTCTTATCCCAATTCCATAATTCAATACTCATAATTTACTCCGTATGTCCCTCTCCTTTTATAATTCTCTATTATCAAGTCCCAATATATTCAAGTATCCTATTCCTCTGCTCATCAGTCACTAGGGTTTCTTCTAGAAACTGCCTGCATTTCTTCAATTTTCCGTTTGCACATAAGACAGCGGCAATGCAGCATCCGTAGGCATTGTACCTGACAACATCGAAACCATCACGGTTGTGACTTCTGTTCTGATCGAAGTATGCTTCCAGTTTATCCAGGGAATCGTATTTATCATAGAACGGAAGAGCATATTCAGAGAAATCTTTGAAAATGAGTTCAGCATGACCACTCATGGGATTTTCCGAACAATAACTGTATCTTCCTCCGTCGCGCCCCGGAACGAGCGTATACAGGCCTTTAGCACCTGTGCCGAAGTCCTTTTCGCGCTTATCGTATTCTTTCCCCATAAACAGGCAATGCAGTTCATCCACCTTCGGATACCTGAACGAAAGCGTCGGAAACATAGAATAATTCGTGCCGGGCAATCCACGGTCTCTCGTAAAACAAAAAGCAAAAGACTGCTCGCAATCATTTACCTTGCGGCTGAATACGCCTGTTTGCTTCTTCTTGAAGCCTAACGAATTCATATTATCCGCCAAAAGAAGCGTCAGCTCCTTGTCCATCTCTTTAGGTGTCATTTATTGTTACCTACTACTCCAATCATCTTTTTCTCCTTGTAAATGTGTATCCAGCTGGTTAACATCTAATTATCTATTTATCTGCAAACAAACTCTCAAATATCTCAAGCGTCTCCGGGCTCATCTTCCTCACAAATCCCGAAAGAGATACTGATGTTATCTTGCCACTCTTACCGTTACCCAGCCCCTTTATTGAAGATGGGGTATTGCCAAACATGAGCAAAGGGATCTTATCTTCAGGAATCAGTCTGGGCTTTATCGATGAGCCTTTTCCGACTGCGGCGATCTCCGAGCAGCATGTGAGCGGCAGCTGGTGATACGCACATTCCTTGCGGGTTAAAGTATCAAGGTCGATCGTACGGGTGATGTTGTCAGGAACAGCTGTTTTCGACAGATATCCGCTGCCGTCGCTGAACGCAATGAATCTTCCGTCTGTTTCCGTAAACGGCCCGTCTGAGATCAGCATTGTGCCTTCAGGAATAATGGCCTGGCACGGCATTCCTACTTCTCTTAACTGATACTCAAAGGCATTCTCAAGCTTCTCGACCTGAAGTCTGGCCATTACTACAAGCTGGTCTTTTTCGAGAGCTACAGGGAAAATAACATCGCCGACTTTGATCTTCTTCAAAGAAGGCTCTTTAGAATGTCTTCCTCCATAGACCACCTGAATAGGACCGTTATCACCGGCTTTCTTCAACTTCTTCACATGGTCCTGTGACCAGAAAATCATGTAACCGCTCATGTGCTTACATCCTGCCCGTATCCTTCAGATACCTTACAACCGCGTCTTCGATGTCGGGATAAACCGGTTCCAGGCTCTCAGGGATCAGGATGTCCTGATGGACGATGTCATATGTGAAGACGACCGGCTTGCCGTCTAATTCACCGCAAATGCCGGTAAGCATATCACCCTGCTCATTGAGCTTGACCGTTTCGGGTATTACCTCAAAGTAATGTCCTTCCATCTCGCCCAGATACGGAACGCCGTCCCACATGAGCTGCGGCATCGCATCTAACTTGTTCATGTAAACATAGATCGTCTGATAGTCGCCCCAAATGCCGGAATCAGGTTTCCTGGTGCAGAGCGTGAGGTGATAAATGCCCGGCTCCACAGTGATTGTCTGGTTCTCAGGGCACTTGGAAGACCAGTTCATAAGGCTGAAGAGATCTACGGCGCACATCTTTCCGTCCTGAAGATCGATGCCCAGCCTGATCGCGATCGGATATTCCGAAAGGAGCACTTCCGACGGATAACCGTCTCTGAACTTCAAAGTGAAATCGCCGCCGGTGCCTGTGCAGAAACCGACCACATCGCCTTTTCGAATGTGTGCGGCAACATCTTCCGGTCTCTGATACTCAGCCGAGAAGAAGTCCATGCCTTCAGGAATTGCTTTGTTGGTCTCAGGTGAGAAGAAGACTATCCCCATTCCGTCGATCATCAGATCCATGTCTTTTTCCATGCTATTAATCCCCCTTATATCTCATACATCTACTTATAACATACCTAAATAATAGAAATAAAGATATCTTGAGGATTGTTTACAAAAGAACTTTGGGATTCAGGTTCGCGGGCGTTTTTTTACTGCCCCTTGATCTTGTATTCGACCTTGCCGCAGCGCTCATCAAGGATGGGCTTCAGCGATTCATAACTGTCTTTATAAGCCGTCTCGGTCAGGACAAACCGTCTGTGATTTCTGGTCCTGATGATGATGTAATACGTGTCCCACTCTCTATAGTGGTCGGTAAAGGCGTAGAAAAAAGCCCTTGCAAGCCCCACCCTGCCGCGGCTGGCGGTGTGGCTCGTGTTTTTGCTGTGGTGCTTACCCTTTATGCTGATACCGGCGATATCTTTATACTCTGCGACCGCAAGTCCTTTGTTAAAGCCGATCAGGGCCTTGGGCGTCGCATAAACGCCCGCTTCATTTAGCCATCTTGTCTCAGGATCGTTGGCCAGCTCATTGATTTCCTTTGCCCTGTAAAACCTTCCGCTGCATGCCGGAAAGATGTGCTTTAACATGTTCAGCGTGCCCAACTCGCCGATTCCCACACACGCGACAATAATGATGGTAATGCCAAACACGAATCCCAGCGGGTGATCTGTGCGCACCGAGTTCAGCCAGTTGCCGAAAGACGCCTCCGCGCGCACATCCATATATGCATTTACAGAGCTTGCGGCCATGATGGCAGCGGCAAAAATCAGCATGCCCAGGATCGTAAAGAAAAGACAGCTGTCGTTGTCTATCTGCTTATAGATGCGCTCGTTCGTGTACTTTTTCGCGAACAGCTCCGATTCAATCTTAAAAATATTCCTGCGTGTATTCTGTTCCTGCGGGGGAGTGTTGTTATTGCTTACTGTTTTCTGATTGCTGTTGTTCTTCTTGCGGGTCATATCAATTTCTCGGCTGGCCGCAGTTATAACAGAACTTTCCGGTATTCACCGTGCCACAAGAGCAGACCCAGCCTGCAGGCTTGGGCTCGCCGCAGTTGGCGCAGAACTTGCCGGCGTTCTCCATGCCGCATTTGCAGGTCCACTTCCCGTTTGTGGACGCAGATGGCGTTGAAGCACTGGACTTGGTCGATTCAACCGCCGCATTGAACGCCTCTTCCTGCGCCTTTTTCATGCCGTCTAAAGGATCAGGAACCGTGACTCCCATCATGTTCATTTGGATCATTCTATTGAAGTTAGCAAAGGGTCCGTCGTCCATCTGCGTCGTCTCATTTTTAATGCATTCGCCGGTCTTCGAGCACTCTTCGAAGAGCTCGTACAAGCCGTCCTCGATCGTCTTGAACGTAAGTCCTGCAGGGCCGCAGTTAAGGCACACGCTGTTATACTTGTCGCCGCCGATGCTGCTGTCGTCAAAGGTCATGTTGATACAGGAGCTGGTGAAATTATCGAACATGACCGCGGTGGGAATATCCATCTTAGCCAGCGCGGCAAGGCGCTTGTCAGCAACATAATCGTTGACTTTTTTCGCCATCTCGGGCGTGATCTTATACTCGAACTCCGTACTGCTTCCGCCGCCGGATGAATGGGTGCTGTAAATGACCGTTCCATCACTGTTCCACTTTACCTTCTGGCTGCTGCTGGAACTTGAACCGGCCATCATGCCATGGGACGAGAGAATGTAACTGACTTCCGTTAATGGGCCATGCGGCTCGACTGCCGCTTCGATCGCTTTCTCGCGCGCCTCCTGCTTCGCCTCACGGTAAGGCTTCATGATCTGCTCCTGATAGAGCTCATTCGTCTCCTCGGTGATAGTGATATCGTCAATGCGCGAAGAGCCCGAGACGCCTGCTTCCATAAGGTCATAGTTAAGCATCAGTTCCAGCGTTTCCTTGCCGTCAACGCCTAACAACTTGTCATCTTTATTCCACTTCGCAAGGTGCTCTTCAATCTTCTCCGCCGCGAAAGCCGGGAGATTTCCGCCACATGCCGTACCATCGTATTCATTGATATAAAGCGCGCCGCTGATCCTCGCCGCAAACTCCGTATCACATCCCTTTTCCTTAAACGCAACCGGCTCCGGCGTTCCAAACTTCGTAATAATTCCAGACATCTTCCTGTCCTCTTTTCGAAATGAGATAAGTTCATTATATATCAAGGGTGGTTTTGCAGTTGCTATTTTTGGACGGCCCGCGTCACGTGTAATTTTTGGCTCAAAAATCTCGAAAAATTACACAAAATCGGCTTTTTGTGTAATTTTCGACGATTTTTTAAAGGAAAATTACACGTTGGCTTCCAGGCCTCAAAACAGTTGTGCAATTGTTGACTAAAAAAGAAAAGCAGCACCCAATAAGGCGCCGCCCTTCTGACTTCTATTTGACCAGCTTCCATGCATGCGCTAGAAGCGTCTTCATATTAATTCCCGGTTTTATTTCTGTTTACGTTGTACTGGCCTTCAGAAACAGTTATTCTCGATCCTGTCCTCATGTGTTCGATGCGGATGCCCACATATTCATAGTTTTCGCACAAAATAGTGAACTCATCGTATTCTTCGGACGAATAATTCTCGATCTTTGCTCCGGGATACATCTCTGTATACTTCGACTTAAGGAATTCATACAACGCCTGTCCTCTGTCGCTGTAGAAAAACATTTTAACTGTTCCGCTTCTGACGATGTTATTGTCAGGACCCAAATTCTTAAGTACATCCGCCTCGTCATCATATATAAAAGATAAATCGACTTCATCTAAATGATCATAGTCCTTACCATCTAAAGAAACGCTGTAATCGAACGTAAGACCGACAATCATGTACGACCACTTATAGGGCGTTGCGCCGTATCTGGCGCTGGGAAGCCTGTCAATCAGGCTCTGAACTGACTCGCCGTCAACGATCGTGAGCCTTATCGTTTCATGGCACAAGTCAAATATTTCCTGATCTGAAAACTCATCTAACACTAACAGGTTCGGATTAGAAGATTCAGTCTGCTCACCGCTGCTGTCCTCAGTCTCCGGTTCGACCGTTTCCTTTGCTGTTTCATTTGTTGTTTCCTTAGCAGTTTCTTTCGTCTCCTTAACGGAACCTTCCTTGCCGCACGCGCAAAGGCCTGCCATCATAACACCTGCAAGGATTACACTGATAAGCTTTTTCATTTTTTATTCCTCCTTAATCTGATCCCTTAAATCAGCCTTTTTATTCATGCGTTTGATCCGCATCTACTCTATAGACGAATAACTGATGCGGTTTCTTCGCTGTAATTTTGAAAATTTTTTCGGAGCTCCGCAGCCACTGTATAAATGAGTTCGAAAACCCCGCGGCCGCTGTATAACTATTGACTTAAAAACAGGGCAATAATTATACAAAAAGCCGTTTTTGTATAATTATTGGGCATTTTTTAGACCAACAATTATACAGGGCGGTGCATCTCAGACTAAAAATCCCCGGACCGATTGCCCGGGGATCAAAAGCTTATCAGTTATTGATGTATTGTCTTAATTCGTGTGAACACCGTCCCAATAAGCTTTCTTCGGCATATTGGTATTTACACCGTTTTCCATGTTCGACGATTCATCTACATACAATTCCTCATAATGAATGTCCATCCAGGAACCCGGGACAACATATACTGTTCTGTCTTTACCTGTAGGCATGGAAGTAAATACGCCAATGTTGGTGTTGAGGTATGTTTCGAGTTCAACTTCTGCGGGGAAATAGATCTCTGTAACTCCGGAACGAGTAAAATCTTCTCCAGCTTTAAGATACTTCAAGGATTTTGGCATGACAACTTTCTTCAGCTTGGGGCACCTATAGAATGAGTAACCCTGGAAAGTAGTCATTGTATCAGGGAGGACCACTTCTTCGAGGCTGTCAAAACCAGAAAAACAGTTTCTCGGGAGAACTGTTACGCTCTCAGGAATAACAACTTTTGTTACATTCGATAAACTGCCAAGGTCAAAATATGTTACACCGTCAGGGATAATGAACTCACCCCTAATATTTGCATCTATTTCTTCATATGAATAATTGGGATCGTATATAAAGTCCGTTTCGTTATCAAAACTCGATTTCCTTAAGATGAAGTATTTATAGTAATCCTCACGTTCACCGCTGCTGTCAGCACTTGACTCAACTAAGCTATCGGCAGGATTACCTTTTACGTCTTCCTCTGAGCCTCTCTCTTCTGTAATCACAGTCTCTGAAGGCTTCACATCATTCTTCTTGTTTGCTGCTACGGCAATGATTCCAACTGTTGCGCCTACCACGACTACTGAGGCGACACTGCCTATCAATACTTTTGTTTTCATGATATCTGTCCCTTTCTTGATTGCCGTTTTGGCAATGTTTGTTCCGGCCTTTGAGGCCTGTGCTGATGCGGACAGATTTGCGAGTGCAGCGGGCAAGGGCTTGAACGCCACCTGCTCAGCTTCTTTTATAAACAGTTTGCTTAA